>NZ_LBBT01000156.1 GCF_001006285.1 Paraclostridium benzoelyticum | reverse complement strand
GAGCAAAGCTGTATTTAAGTATACCGTAAATATTAAAAATAATAATAATATAAACTTTAAAAATTTCATTTTATAATAGTCTCCTTATGATGATATAATTTACTTTATGATTGCTATTTAAAATAGTTTTCAAATTAAATAAAAGAGTTAATCATTAACTCTTTTATTTAACTTCCATTACTTAAAGGTGTTTGACCTATGCTTTGTTTTAACATTAATATTTTCTTTTCATGCTTTAACTTCTGCGTTTCTTGAAATTTTAATTGATATTGTAGTCTAAGTAAATCTCTTTTTTCAATAACTTCTTTTAGGTTTTTAATTTCTTCTTCAGCACAACTATGCAAATATTTTTCTTTTAATGACGTTAAGTCATTTTCTTCAAAATCATTATATATTTTGTGTCTAATATTAGTTATATCGACAACTTGTTTTTTATTTTTTAAAACAGTTTTTACAGCTTTAATATTTAAAAATGGAGTACCACTTTTGTTTTTTAAAACCTGATATGTTCCTTCCACAAATAAAACTTGTTGATTTAACTTGCTATTTGTTAAATGTGTAGTATGCCTTTTGCTAAAATTTATTACTGCAATAGATGGATAAGAACCATCTATTGCTCGCATTTTTTCAATTAATCGACTTTCTCCATTTTCTAAAAATGTTAAGTTTTCTAAATCGCTACATTCTAAAGCTAGGGTTATGTATGCATCGATAATTTTCATATTTTTAAATCCTCCTATAAAACTAACTAAATAAAATTGAATAATAACTAAAAATTAAAAAGTTTCAATAGTTAAAGTAAGCAAAAAGGAATAAACCCTAATCGCTTTTATATTTACCAACACGTATACAGGTTAATTGAGTTAAATAGTATTAAAGTAAGAACTAGATAGTATTATCTTTAATCGTTTATAGCGACACCTGTAAAAGTAAAGATTTTTTTTAACATATTGATTAAAGAGAAATCTTTTTTGAAAGAATCTCTCTTAGTTATAGCGTTGTTGTCTTTACATTTATCATGTATTTTATCTATAGGTGTAGCTATATATTTATACGGAAGAACCACTTTACCACTAAACTCACTTTTTTCAGAATTCATAATTTTTTTTATAGAAAAGTGATATTCTAAATTTTCATATATATCGTTCCATAGAATAGTATTTGAATGTATATTATATATTCCATTACTAGAAATATCATTATCCAGTATATGTATAAATGATCCATCTATGCTTCTTATAATATTGTTAACTTCAATAGGTGATGAATCGAAATTAAATTCATAATTATTTAAAACAATTTCTTGGTTTTGTAGGTCTAAAAGACCGATGTTATTTAGACCATTTAAAGTGTTTAAGTTTCTTACTCTATTATTATTTAAACTAAGACAAACTAAATTGGTCAATTTTGATAGAGGACTTAAATTTTCTATTTGGTTTGAACTCAAATCTAAATAGTTTAAGTTAGTTAATTTCTTTAAAGGTTCTAAGTTGGTTATATAATTTTCACTTAAAGTCAAATAAGTTAAGTTAGTTAAGTTTTGTAAATAAGTTATGTTATTGATTTTATTTTCATCTATATTTAGAGTAACGAGCTCTTTTAGGTTGCATATAGGGCTTAAATCACTAATCTCATTTTTTGATAACCCAAGATAACTCAAGTTTTTACAATACTGAAGGCCTTCAAGATTGTTTATTCCCACTCCAGTTAAATTTAATGCTAGCAGACTCTCTAATTGAACTTTAGTTATAGGGGCATCATCAGGGGAGTTAAATTTTGTGTTAAGAGCTTTCTTTAAGTTGAAATCGGGTATATTAATAACTTCATGTCTATTTATTAGTATATTTTCTTTTTTCTTAATATCAGTAGTTAAGTTTACAATTGCTTGTTCCATGTATATTCTCCTTTTATCATTAAAAATCTTATATAGTGATAAATTTATTTTTTATGTTAATATTTTTTATATTATAAAATGCATGAATTTCATGCATTTATAATATAAGAGGTAAATAAAAACAAAAAGGTTCAATT
>NZ_LBBT01000155.1 GCF_001006285.1 Paraclostridium benzoelyticum | reverse complement strand
ATTGAATTATATATTAAAGGAATATTTAACATATAAAACTTTAATATATAATTCAATAAATTTAACAAATTAATCAGTATAACCAGTGAGTTCTTTATGATTTCGTAGAGCTCCAATAGAAGAAATTATAGTTAAAATTAAATAAATAAATACGAAGCTACTGCTACATGAAATATTCCATATAGTAGCTAGAAGTAATATTAATCCTAAACAAAACCAAATATCTCGTCTTAACTTCAAATCTCTGTTCATAAAAATACCACCTTTAAATTTAATATATTGTTTTAACACAAGTCTAATTGTATTTATAATTACCATAACCATAAAAAATAAACAGGAGTAAAATGATTATAGAAATTATTTTTATAATAAAATTCGACTTTAAGTTGGGAAATCCTTTAAACTTATATAATATATGATAAAAAATCTAATTAATTAATAAATATATTTTGGAGGGTAAAATGAGCAAAATCAATATAAAAAAAGTAGATGAAAATGGAGAAATACCGTATGAATTATTATATTTAGCAGATCCGTCTAAAGAATCAATAAATGAGTATATAAGTAGAGGTAATCTGTATGTTGCATCCATTGGAAATGAAGTTGTAGGTGCATATGTAATATTAAAGACTAGACCATTAACTGGAGAGATTATGAATATATCAGTAAATGAAGCATATCAGAAAAAAGGTATTGGAAAAATTTTAATAGAACATGCTATAAGCACAAGTAAGAATTTAAATATTAAAACACTAGAAATTGGAACAGGAAACTCAAGTATATATCAATTAGCTTTCTATCAAAAGTGTGGATTTAGAATAACAGGGATAGATAAAGGCTTTTTTAAAAAACATTATGATGAGAAAATAATAGAAAATGGAATAGAATGTATAGATATGATTAGAATGAGTATGGATTTATAATTATATGACAGATTATAAATCATTTAATTAAAATACTATACACTTTACTTGAAATACAAATTGAAATATGATAATGTTACATAAAATAAATTATTTTGGAGGAGATTTTTAATGGCTTTTTTTAATAAGTTAGCAGGATATGGATCAATAGATAGTTCAGCAGGAAATAAAATTAAAGATTACCTAATAGATGGAGAAGAGATAATACAAGCATTTACTTTTATAAGAGACTCTATAATATTAACTAATTATGGAATATACTTAGTAGATGTTCAAGGTGTTAGTGGAAAAAAAGTAGAAGTTAAATTTTTCCCTTCTAAAAACGTAAAAAGTATATCTTTTGAATCTGCATCTACATTTGATTTAGATGTTGATATAAAAATAGGAGTGGATGGAAACACGGTTATAAGTCAAAGTGGCATACCTCATAATGCACCTATTTCATTTAAAGTTCCTAAAGCTCAAGCTGAAGAAGCTAGAGAAATTGTTAAACTTGTAAAGATAAACTATTTAGTTAGATAAGTAAATATAAATTACAATAAAAATACACTTAGTAAATTACTAAGTGTATTTTTATTGTAATTCTTTAAGCAATTTATCGCAGTAATTAACCCATAAAATTTCATGCTCAAAATTAGGGATTATCCTATCGTTTAAACTTTCTATAGATTCAAGTCCCATTTCTTTAGATTTATTATGAATAGTTAAGTAAAGTTTTGTAGGTCCAGGAACCTCTTCTATTGGATGAATTTGTGCAGATATAAATTCTTTGCCGTTTTCAAATGCAGCCATAGTCCTTGAGTGACCATCTATAAGTGCATATTCTCCATTAATTACTCCAACTAGTACTGGAGGAAAGACAGGATTTTTATCCTCATTATATATTTTTCTTATTTTTTCTAATTTATCTTTATTTATATAAAAATTATTTGGCCTCAATTCCTTTATTGGAAGTTCTTTTAATATCATTTTAGCCCGTTGCCAAAAATCTATAATTATCTATAAATCTTGTTTAATTCCTAATTCATAGTGTCCTATTTTGAAAACTATAAACAGTTATCTACTTTAGTTTGATATAACACTCCATAGGCGTAAATTCGGATACAACGAATCCTACATATTAGCATTATCTTGTTAGTGACGCTATGCTAATTTATAATTTGAAAGATTTATACTTGCATTTAAATCTCTATCAATAGATAAACCACAACTGCAGTTGTAAACTCTATCTTTAAGTTTTAAATCTTTATTAATCTCTCCACATTGGCTGCAAGTCTTACTTGATGGATAAAACCTATCTGCTATTACTAATTCAATTCCTCTGAACTTACATTTATATTCAATTTGTCTTTTAAATTCATAGAAACTTTGTTTTGATATAGCCTTTGATAGATGTTTATTTTTCATCATATTAGAAACTGCTAAATCTTCAATTACAACTCTATATGGTTTGGTTTTCACTATATTAGTAGTAGTTTGATGAAGATAGTTATTTCTAATGTTGGCCAATCTTCTATGTACTTGTTGTATCTGCTTTTCAAGTTTTATGATATTTTTAGTTTTGACAAGCTCCTTTCCTTTTTTATTTTGTTCATATTTCCTACTTACTTGCTTTTGTAGTCTTTTTAATCTTTTTTCGATTTTTCTAACCACATTAGTTTTATTTATATTCTTATAAACTTCACCATTAGAACATATTGCTAAATCCTTCAATCCTAAGTCAATCCCTAATGATACATCTGTTAATTCTTCTTTAATTTCTTCTTGCTCTATACCTACTGAAATATACCAGTATTTGTTATCATATGAGATGCGAGGATCAGAATACTTGACACCAATAGGTAGTTGTTCATTGGTTTTTATCCAACCAACTTTTTCAATATTAACTAACTTTCCTTCTTTAACCTTTAACTTGCAGTTATCGTTGTAGAAGGACTTTTTACTTTTCCTTCTACTCTTAAATCGTGGTTTGTCTGATACCCCTTTGAAAAATCTCTTATAGCTATCACAAGCATCTTTAACTGATTGTTTAGCCACATTATTAGATACCTCTTTAAGCCAACTTAATTCAGTTTTCTTTAATTGACTTATCTCTTTTCTCAATTCACTATCTGAAATGAATTTACCACCATTTTTATAATTTTCTTCTTGTTTAGCAAGTGTCCAATTATATATAAATCTTGTAGTACCTACGGATTGCAATAACTTCTGTTCTTGTAACTCACTTGGGTATAGCCTAACTTTCTTCGATAATATCATCTTCAAATAACTCCTTAATCATTTTCTTAGCCTTATGACTTCTTTTACTTTGAAGTCTTGCACTAAATACAGTTACTATTTGTATCATGTCTTCAACTAATTCTTGTTCACTACTTCTTTCAGTGTTATCAATTATTTCAATAGTAGTTCCATATTTATCACAAAGATTTTCTATTAATTCATATCCAAACCTAATTAATCTATCTTTGTAAAGGACTACGATTTTATCTACCTATGAATTAGTTATCATATCTATTAGTTGATTTAATCCTTTTTTATTGTAGTCAATCCCACTTCCTATGTCTGTTATGATTTCAAATTGATACCCTTTAGCAAACATATATGTTTCAATATTTTCTATTTGCCTTTGTAAATCATCTTTTTGTTTGTGTGAACTAACTCTACAATATCCAATAGTCTTTTTATTTAGTCCCTTCCCTTGTTTTAATCCTAAAAAATGATTAAGTTACTCTTGCGAATAATACCTTGTACCACCTTCGGTTATATGATGTGGTTTCAAACTCCTTTTGTTATCCCAATTTCTAAGAGTTTGAACTGTTTTGCCTATTTTCTTTTCAAATTTTCCTATTGAGTAATATTTCATTTATTTATCACCTCAATAGTAGTCTATCATAATCTATAATTTTTCACTCTATTTATATATATATTTATAGATTTTATTCAACAGTCGTTACCCTCCTTTTTTTCAAATTATCAACTAGATTTAATATATTAGATATACGAGCAAAATGTCCTTTAATTTAATGTTTTTTTATCAAAGCAAAGAATAAAAGAGGTAAGGAGTATAAATCGTAGAATAGTTAAATAGAAAGTAGAATTAAGACACTATATATATTAAATAAGGATATAAATAAGGAAAATAGTAAGAAATTTAAATAATTATAGTTTAGTTATAGCATAAATAGGAGGATTGTGTATGTTAAAAAACATAGGGACTGAAATTGTAGAAACAAAAAGGTTGATATTAAGAAGATATACTATAAATGATAAAGATGATATGTTTAATAATTGGACATCAGATGAAGAGGTTTCTAAGTTTTTAGCATGGAAACCACATAAAAGCGTAGATGAAACAAAATCGATACTTGAATCTTGGATTTTAGAATATGAAAATATGGATAGGTATCATTGGGGAATAGAAATAAAGTCTAATAATCAAGTTATAGGAGATATAGCAGTTTTTAACTTAAAAGAAAATCATTGTTCCTGTGAAATTGGATATTGCTTATCAAGGCAATTTTGGAATAGGGGAATAATGACAGAGGCTTTGAGTGGAGTTATTGATTTTCTATTTAAGAAGGTCGGGTTAAATAGAATTGTAGCAATGCATAATGTAAATAATATTCAGTCTGGGAAAGTAATGATAAAAAGCAATATGAAATATGAAGGAACATTAAGGGAAGCGAACAGGTTAAGGGACGAAGATGGATTTTATAATTTAGCTGTGTATTCTATTTTAAAATCTGAATGGGAAAACATGTATGCTAAACAGAAGGAGTGTTAGAAATTATGAAGTTAAAAATAATTGGAAGTGGAGGATGTGTTGCACTTCCTAAGCCACTGTGTAAATGCAGGATTTGTAAAGAAGCTAGATTAAAAGGGCATCCGTATTCTAGATATGGATGCAGCTTATTTATAGAAGATTTGGGAATGTTAATAGACACTCCTGAAGATATAACTCAAGCAATCAATTTTTCAGAAATTGATGAAATAAATTATGTTTTATATAGTCATGTTGATCCGGACCATACTCTTGGCATGAGGGTATTTGAACATATAAGATTAAACTGGTTAGAAATTTCTAAAGGAAAAGAATGCACTAATCCAGTAAATGTATTAGCTATGGAGCATGTAATGGAAGATATAAACTCTATAAAATTTAAATTTGGGTCATATTTAGATTATTATGAAAATGTTAGAAAGTTAATAATAAGAAAAATTATAGAAAGTTCTATAATAATAGATGGAATAAAAATAAGTTTTTTTAAGGCTAATCATGCAACTGTATTTGTATTTGAAAAAGATAATAAAAAAGTTATATACGCTCCTTGTGATGTAAAACCATTTCCAAATGATATTATATTTGAAGACGCAGATTTACTTATAATAGGAAATACGGTTGTTGGAGATAAACTTAAAGATGGATTTATTCTAGAGGCAGATAATCCCCTTAGAAAAGAGCTATTTACATTAGATGAAATACAAAATTTAAAAAATAATTATAGCATAAAAAATGTTATTATAACGCACTTAGAAGAAGATTGGGGTAAGTCTTATGATGATTATATTAAAATAGAAAAACAATATAAAAATATAAAATTTGCATATGATGGAATGAAAATTGAAATTTAGACTAATTTTAGTCCTTATTTTAACGATTTCAATCCAGTTTTATTTTAAATTACAAATCTAAGGAGTATAATAAGTTTTAAAGATTCAAAAATTGTTAAATTAGAAGTTAAGGGGGATAAAATGATAGAAGTAAACAACTTGTGCAAAGCTTTTACTAGAGTTGTAAAAGACGACAATTCTAAAAAAAAGAAAAATTTAACTAAATTTAAAACAAAAAAAGAAGAATTTTTAGCAGTAAATAATATTTCATTTAATGCAAAAGAAGGAGAAATCTTAGGAATACTAGGTCCGAATGGAGCAGGAAAAACAACTTTACTTAGAATGCTTGGAGGAATATTAACTCCTACATCTGGACACATAGAAGTTTGCGGATATGATTATTCAATAGATAAAAATGCAGCTAAAAAAGAAATTGGATATCTATCTGGAAATACGAAACTTTACAATAGACTTTCTCCAAGAGAATTATTAACAACTTTTGCAAACTTATATGAAATGCCAAAAGATGAAATTGAAAAATCTATAAATGAAGTTATAGATATAATGGATATGGAAAGTTTTATAGATAATAGAATCGAAAACTTATCAACAGGTCAAACTCAAAGAACATCAATTGCAAGATGTCTAGTTCACTCACCTAAAATATACATATTCGATGAGCCAACACTAGGGTTAGATGTAATTAGTAGCAAGTCTATAATAGATTTTATGAAAAATGAAAAACAAAGAGGAAAAACTGTACTATACTCAACTCACTATATGGAAGAAGCTGAAACTTTGTGTGACAAAATAATTATGATACATCAAGGAGAAATTATTGCAATTGGGACTCCTGAAGAATTAAAGGAAAATACAAAAACTAACAATTTAAGAGATGCATTTATAACTCTTGCAAGTGAGAGGGGGAATTTATTTGAGGAATAAAATAGTAAAACAAATATTTAAAAAAGAAATTTTAGATATATTAAGAGATAAAAAAACTATATTTATGATGATTATACTACCAATAATTTTATACCCAATACTTATGGTAGGTATGACTCAAGTTATGTCTATGTCCATGAATAGTATGGAGAAAGAAAATATAAATATAGCTTTTGATAAAAATCCAAATAAAGCTTTAGTTTCAGTAATAGATGAAACTAATAAAGAAAGAAAAAAAGATAATAGTGAAGTAGGGCAGATAGAGTTAAAAACTACAGATGACTATAAAAAAGATTTAAAAGATGGAAATATAGATGCTTATATAAATATAAATGATAAAAATGGATACCTAAATTTTAATGTTTATATAGACTCATCTGAAAATTCATCAAGCATTGCACAAGAAGAAGTAGAAAAAATATTAAATACATATAAGGAAGAATTAGTAGAAAATAAAATAAAAGAAAGTGGATTAGATATAAAGTCAACGCTTGAACCGTTAAGTTATAAAACTTTAGATGTGGCAAAAAATGAAGAAGTAGCAGGTCATTTTATAGGTCAGATATTACCATTTGTATTAATTATGGGACTTTTAATGGGAGCTATATACCCTGCGATAGATGTTATGGCAGGAGAAAAAGAAAGAGGTACTTTAGAAACTTTATTTACACTACCTATAACAAATTTAGAATTGGTTATGGGAAAATATTTAGCTGTATCGCTTTGTGCAGTGGTTTCTGCAATCTTAAATATTTTATCTATATTTATAACAATGGTATTTTTACTTGCAACTCAAGGTATGGTAAGTGAAATG
Source organism: Paraclostridium benzoelyticum (assembly GCF_001006285.1). Taxonomy (GTDB): domain Bacteria; phylum Bacillota; class Clostridia; order Peptostreptococcales; family Peptostreptococcaceae; genus Paraclostridium; species Paraclostridium benzoelyticum. The sequence continues at coordinate 1,370 of NZ_LBBT01000155.1, read as the reverse complement.
GGAATGGTAAGCATTGACTATTCACAAATGATACTCCCTGGAATAATTACACTTATATGTGTTTGTTTATTTGCTATGGTAGTGTCAGCTGTAAGTATGTGTGTATGTTCTTTAGCTAAGAGCTTTAAAGATGCTCAAAACTATATAACACCAGTTACACTATTTGTTATGATACCATCTTACGTTTCTATGGTTCCTACTATTGAATTAGATAGCTTCACAGCTACAATACCTGTAGTTAATATATCTTTACTTATTAAAAGTGTACTAACATTTAATAGTAATATAAGTTTAACAGCTTTAGTTTTATTATCGAACCTTGTGTTTGTTATAATAGCTGTATTGTTATTATCGAAGATGTTTAACTCGGAAGAAATTTTATTTGGAAGTAGCAAAAACTTTGCATTACTAGAGAAAAGAAGCAACATTAAAAAAGGAGCTATGCCTTCTGTTGCGGATGGAGTTACTTTGTACGCAGTTGGAGTAGTATTGTTAATATACGTAGGAAGTTTAATTCAATTAAAATTTGGAACTGCTGGGATAGCGGCTACACAAATTATGATTATTAGTATGCCATTAATATTTGCATGGTATATTAAGTCTGATTTTAAAAATATATTTAATATAAAGATACCTAAAATACAACATGTACTAGGAGGCATAATCCTTTGGGGTGGGGTATTTGTAGTTATTAACTTAATAAGTCAAATATTACTTTATTTATTCCCTCAAAATATGCAGGTTGTAGAAGGTCTAAACGAGGCATTAAAAGTAGATGATAGTATATTATTAAATTTAATAGTTATAGCAGTTATGCCAGCTATATGCGAAGAAATATTTTTTAGAGGCTTTGTCTTTACTTCATTTACACAAAGTAAAGAGAAGAAAGCTCAATTATGGGGTGTTATCTTTAGTGGTATATTATTTGGATTTATGCACATTGACTTTATAAGAGTTATACCAACTAGTATTTTAGGAATTGCACTAGGATATGCTGTTTATAAGAGCAAATCAATATTTATACCTATGATAATGCACTTTTTAAATAATTCAATATCTGTATTTGCAATGCACTCAACAAAATCTGATGGATTAATAGGCAAATTAAATGAAGCTTTAACTATAGACTTTAGCAATTTTGAGGCATTTAAACTTATTATCCTTATAATGATAAGTTTAATATTAGTGTTTATAGGAATTAAACTACTTAGTATAAATAAGAAAAATAAAATAAAAGCTAACAATGAAAAAGAGTTAATTTAATTAACTCTTTTTTTTCGCTTAAGGAGACTATATTTGCTAAAAAAATTTAAAATTTTATTGCCTATAAAGCATAGATACCAATCCATACAGCTCTTGTTTTTATCGCA
>NZ_LBBT01000154.1 GCF_001006285.1 Paraclostridium benzoelyticum | reverse complement strand
TAAGATTCTGTTGATATACATGATATTATAGTAGGTAGAGTTTATTCAAATTTTAGATCGATATTATTACAAAATAGTATATAAAGTGATAAAATATTATTTTAAAAGATTGTGTATAAAAATATTAAATAAAGAGGTGATAGGATTGTTTATAGACGATACTATAGCTGCAATAGCAACAGCGCCAGGTGAAGGTGGAATCGGAATAATAAGAATAAGTGGAGAAAAATCACTTCAAGTAGCAAATGATATATTCAAGTCAGTTTCAGGAAAGAAGATTGAAGAGTATAATACAAGAACATTAATATATGGTCATATACTAGACGGAGAAAAGACTATAGATGAAGTATTAGTAGCTTATATGAAAGGTCCAAACTCATATACAACTGAAGATGTTATAGAAATAAACTGCCACGGAGGATTTATTTCTGTAAAGAAAATACTAGAATTAGTTTTATCTAAAGATGTTAGATTAGCTGATCAAGGAGAATTTACCAAGAGAGCATTCTTAAATGGAAGAATAGACTTAGCTCAAGCAGAGGCAATAATAGATGTTATAAATGCTAAGACGGAGATGGCTCACACTGTAGCTCAGTCTCAGTTAGAAGGGTCTTTATCTAAAAAAATAAAAGATTTAAGATTCGGTATAACAGAAATGCTAGCTCATATAACTGTTTCTATAGATTTTCCGGATGAAGATGTTGAGCACATAACATATAATACATTAAAAGAAAAATCACTAGAACTTCAAAAAGAAATAAATAAATTATATGATACAGCTGAAAGTGGAAAAATTCTTAGAGATGGATTGAAAACAGTAATAGTTGGAAAACCAAATGTAGGAAAATCATCTCTTTTAAATGCTGTATTAGGTGAGAATAGAGCTATAGTAACAGATATTCCAGGAACTACAAGAGACGTAATAGAAGAATTTGTAAACATAAAAGGAATACCTTTAAAAATAGTAGATACAGCAGGAATAAGAGAGACTGAAGATGTTGTTGAAAAAATAGGAGTTGAAAAATCAAAAGAATTTTTCAATTCAGCAGACTTATCGATAGTTGTTTTAGACTCTTCAAGAGAATTAGAAATAGAAGATATAGAAATCTTAGAAGCTGTACAACCTAATAAAACTATAGTCTTACTAAATAAAACAGATTTAGATCAAGTTATAGATATAGAAAAAATAAAACAGTTTGTAGATGAAAAAAATATAATAACTATATCAGCATTACAACATGAAGGTATAGAAAAAATACATGATAAAATAGAAGATATGGTGTTTGAAGGAACGGTTAGAAACTCTTCTGATTTAGTTGTTACAAACTCTAGACATAAAGATGCACTATACAAAGCTAAACAATCAATTTCAGATGCTTTAACGGCTATAGACTCATATATGCCATTAGATTTTATAGAGGTTGATTTTAAAAATATATGGGATTACTTAGGATATATAAACGGAGATACAGTAACTGAAGATCTATTAGACACGATATTTAGTAACTTCTGTATAGGAAAATAAATATAATATGTTTTTCGTGAAACATACTATATTTATCAGAAAGGAGAATATATGTTAAATTTTGATGCAGGAAATTATGATGTAATAGTAGTTGGAGCGGGGCATGCAGGATGTGAAGCTGCATTAGCTACAGCTAGGATGGGACATAAGACATTAGTTATAACTCTTTCTTTAGACTCAATAGCTTTACTTCCTTGTAACCCTTCTATAGGAGGAACAGGAAAAGGGCAATTAGTTAAGGAAATAGATGCTCTAGGTGGGCAAATGGGTATAAATATCGATAAAACATTTATACAAAGTAGAATGCTAAATACAGCTAAAGGTCCAGCTGTTCACTCATTAAGAGCTCAAGCAGATAAGGCTAGATACCATGAAGAAATGAAAAAAACATTAGAAAATGAGCCTAACTTAGATATAGCAATGGATGAAGTTGTAGATATACTAAGTGAAGGTAATGTTGTAAAGGGTGTAATTACAAAACTAGGATGTATATATCATGCTAAAGCTGTAATACTTGCAACAGGAGTTTACTTAAATTCTAAAATATACATGGGAGAAGTTTCTTTTTATGAAGGGCCTAATGCTTTAGGCTACAGTAAATTCTTAACTGATAAACTTGTTGACTTAGGATTAAGAATGAGAAGATTTAAAACAGGAACTCCTGCTAGAATACATAGAGATAGCATAGACTTCTCTGTTATGGAATTGCAAAATGGAGATGAGCGTATAACTCCATTCTCATTTTTAAATAATGAATTAGCTAGAAAACAAGAGCCATGTTATTTAACAAGAACAAATTTAAATACTCATGAAATAATAAAGAGTAACCTAGGAAGATCTCCTATGTATGCAGGTGAAATAGATAGTACTGGTGCTAGATATTGTCCATCTATAGAAGATAAAATTGTTAGATTTAGTGACAAGGAATCACATCAAATATTTATAGAGCCAGAAGGAGAAAGTACTAAAGAAATGTACATCCAAGGTATATCAACAAGCTTACCTTACGAAGTACAAATTCAAATGTATAAGAGTGTTCAAGGTCTTGAAAATGCAAGAATAATGAGACCTGCATATGCAATAGAGTATGATTGTATAGATCCAACTCAATTAAAAACAACACTTGAGATAAAAGGTGTAGACAACTTATTTAGTGCTGGTCAATTCAATGGAACTTCAGGTTATGAAGAGGCAGCATCTCAAGGTTTAATTGCAGGTATAAATGCAGCATTAAAAATTCAAGGAAAAGAACCATTTATATTAGATAGATCAGAAGCTTATATAGGTGTTTTAATAGATGATTTAGTTACAAAAGGAACTAATGAACCGTATAGAATGATGACATCTAGATGTGAGTATAGATTATATCTAAGACAAGATAATGCAGATATGAGACTTACTGAAAAGGGTCATGAAATAGGTCTTGTAGATGAAGATAGATACAATAAATATTTAGATAAAAAAGATTTAATTGAAAAAGAATTAGAAAGATTAAAGACTGAAAGAATTACTCCTAAAGATATAAATCATCTATTAGAAGAAAAGGGAGCATCTCCTATAAAAGTAGGTTACTCTTTATATGAATTCTTAAAAAGACCAGAAGTTGATTATGAAATGATAGAAGCTGCTGGTAAAGGAGCAGGAGAAGAGGTTCCTTATTCAGTAAAAGAACAATGTGTAATAATGACTAAATATGAAGGTTATATAGATAAACAATTAAAACAAATAGATCAATTTAAAAAGCTAGAAAATAAGAAGTTAAATGAAGACTTAAATTATTCAGCTATAGATGGTTTAAGAATAGAAGCTAGACAAAAGCTAGATGCTATAAAGCCTATATCAATAGGACAAGCATCTCGTATATCTGGAGTTTCGCCAGCTGATATATCAGTTTTACTTATCTATCTTGAGCAACAAAGAAGAGGTAGAGGTGAAAAAAATGACTAATGCTGATATATTAAAAAAAGGTATTGAAGATCTAGGACTAAAATGTAGCGATGAAACTATAGATAAGTTTAGTAAATATAGAGAAATCTTAGTTGAATGGAATCAAAAAATGAATCTTACTGGAATAGAAGAGGAAAAAGAAGTGTATATAAAACACTTTTTAGACTCTGTAGCCGCAGTTAAAAAAGGGTATATAAAAGATGGAATGTCTATAATTGATGTAGGAACTGGAGCTGGATTCCCAGGACTTCCATTAAGAATTTGCTTAGAAAATTCGAAAGTAACTCTTTTAGATTCATTAAATAAAAGAATAAATTTCTTAAGTGAAGTTTGTACAAGTATTAATGTAGATGATATTGAATTAATACATGGAAGAGCAGAAGACTTTGGAAAAGATGAAAAATATAGAGAACAATATGATATAGCGACAGCTAGAGCTGTTGCAGGATTACCTATTTTAATGGAATTTTGTGTACCTTTTATAAAGGTTGGGGGTTACTTTGTATGTTTAAAAGGACCAAATGCAGATACTGAATTAGAAGAATCTAGAAAAGCTATGGAAGTTTTAGGTTTAGAATTTGTAGAAAAGATAGATGTAGAGCTTCCAGAAATAGAGCTAAAACACAACATAGTTGTTTTCAAAAAAGTAAATAGTACGCCAGCAAAATACCCAAGAAAAGCAGGTAAACCAGTAAAAAGCCCAATAAAATAGAATGAAAATGTATATTTCCAAAGAAATATTTTTAAATTATATGTTAAAAAAAATATTTTAGAAGGAATATGTAGTTAAATGAAGAAATATTATACAAATAAGTAACTAAGGTAATTTCGTGTTTTAAATATATTTAGTTTTGGATGAGAGAGGGATGTTATGGAAGATAAAAGAGTTATGGAGATACCTATAGATAATATAGTTCCAAATCCATACCAACCAAGAAGAGTATTTTCACAAGCGGCATTAGAAGAGTTAAGTGAATCTATAAAGGTATATGGTATATTACAGCCTATAACTGTTAGGAGTAAAAGCAACAATGAGTATGAATTAGTAGCAGGAGAGAGAAGGCTTAGGGCATCAAAACTAGCTGGATTAAAAACTATTCCTGCTATAATAAATAATATGTCTGATGAATCTTCAGCTGTATTAGCATTATTAGAAAACTTACAAAGAGAAGATTTAAATTTTATAGAAGAAGCTATGGGTTATGAGAACTTAATAAAAGAGCATGAGTTCACACAACAACAGCTTGCAGCAAAGTTAGGAAAAAATCAATCTACAATAGCTAATAAAATTAGAATACTAAGATTACCAACAGATATAAAAATAAAATTAGTAGAGAATAGTTTAACGGAGAGACATGCTAGAGCTTTATTGAAATTGCCAAATGAAGAACTTATGAGAGAAGTTTTAGAAAAGGTAATAAAATCAGATTTAAATGTAAAGAAAACAGAAAAGCTAATAGCAGATATATTAGAAGATTTAAAACAACCTAAAGATGGTGAAGATAAAAAACAAACTGTCAAAGGTATAATGGGAATGAGAATATACCTTAATACTATCAAGCAAGCATACGAAGCTATAACTAATACAGGATTAGAAGCTAAGTATAAAGAGGTTGATAAAGGTGATCACATAGAGGTTGTTGTAAAGATTCCTAAAAAATAAAAGATTACTGCTTAGCAGTAATCTTTTTTTAAAAGGTTAAAGGGGGTTAAGTCTTATGAGCAAGGTAATAGCAGTGTTTAATCAAAAAGGTGGAGTTGGAAAAACAACTACAAATGTAAATTTAAGCGCTAGTGTAGCTAAAATGGGTAAAAAAGTTTTAGTATTAGATCTAGATCCACAGGGGAATTCTACTAGTGGATATGGGATAGAGAAAAATGAAGTCGAAAATACAATTTATGAAGTATTAATAAATAATGATAGTATAGAGAATGCAATAATTAAAACTGAATTTGAAAATATTGATATAGTAGCATCAGCAACAGAATTAGCTGGAGCAGAAATAGAGTTTACAACTGTTGAAGAAAGAGAATATATATTAAAAAAAGCAATAGATAAAGTAAGAGATAAATATGATTACATATTTATAGATTGTCCTCCATCTTTAGGTATGCTAACTATAAATTGTTTAACAGCAGTTGATAGTGTTTTAATACCTATACAGTGTGAATACTATGCTTTGGAAGGTGTTAGCCAGCTAATGGAAACTATATCACTAATTAAGAGAAGTCTAAATCCTAATTTAGAGATACAAGGTGTAGTTTTAAGTATGTTTGATGGAAGGGCGAACCTGTCAATTCAAGTAGTAGAAGAAGTAAAAAAATACTTTAAAGGAAGTGTGTATACAACTTTAATTCCAAGAAATGTAAGGTTAGCAGAGGCTCCAAGTCATGGTAAACCAGTTATATACTATGACTCTAGATGTAAAGGTGCTGTTGCATACTTAGAATTAGCAGAAGAATTTATAGATTTAGAGGAGGATGTGATATAGAATGGAAAAAACGACAAGACGTTCAAATAGACTAGGAAAAGGGCTAGGAGCTTTAATTCCAACTATAAAAGAAGAAATAGATTCAAAAGACATTGTTAATATAGATATAAAGAAAATTTATGCAAACCCAGAACAACCTAGAAAAGTTTTTGATGGGGAAAAAATAGAGATATTATCAAATTCTATAAAAAACTATGGAGTTTTACAGCCTATAGTAGTTAAGCCAGATGATGAAGGTAAATACATGATAATAGCTGGTGAAAGAAGATACAGAGCTTCAAAAAAAGCTAATTTAAAAGAAATGCCAGCCGTTATAAAAGATATACCTATGAAAGATTTAATGGAAATAGCCCTTATAGAAAACTTACAAAGAGAAGATTTAAACTCTATAGAGGAAGCAATAGCTTATAAAAGTTTAATAGATCATTATAGTGTAACTCAAGAGGAAATTTCTGAAGCAGTCGGAAAAAGTAGACCTCATATAACAAATACTTTAAGACTTTTAAACCTTAGTAAAGAAGTTATGGCTATGGTGGAAGATAATAGAATTACCCCAGGGCATGGTAAAGCTCTTTTGAGAATAACTGATTCAAAAATCCAATTAGAGTTAGCTAACAAAATAATAGAAGAAGAGCTATCTGTTAGAGAAACTGAAAGACTAGCTAAAAAAATAGTAGAAAGCGAAACTCCAGTTGTTGAAAAAAGTAAAAAACAAAAAGATATATATATTGTGGATGTAGAAGAAAGACTTACAAGTCTTTTAGGAACAAAAGTTAATATCTCTAAAGGCAAGAAAAAAGGTAAAATAGAGATAGAGTACTATAATGATGATGATTTAAATGGCATAATATCATTATTATTAGAAGGACAAGAAGCATAAGAGAGGGGACTTAACATGATTTACTTAGATAATGCAGCAACTACATTTCCAAAACCTAAGGAAGTATATTGCGCAGTTTTAGATTGTATGGAAACTTATGGAGCTAATCCAGGGAGAGCTGGTCATAAATTAGCTATGAGAGCAGGAAGAGAGATTTACGAATGTAGAGAGAATATAGCTAAACTTTTAAATGTATCTAATCCTATGAATATAGTGTTTACACATAATGCTACAGACTCTTTAAATCTTGCTATAAAAGGAGTTGTTAAACCTGGAGATCATATTATAACAACAAGCATTGAACATAACTCAGTTATAAGACCTATAAAGTCTTTAGAGAAAAAAGGAGTAGAAAATACTATTGTTAAATGTGATAAATTAGGACAACTAGATCCTGAAGATATAAGAAAAGCAATAAGACCAAATACAAAATTGATTGTTACAACTCATGCATCAAATGTATGTGGAACTATTGTTGATATAGAATCTGTAGGTAATATAGCTAAAGAAAATAATATAGTATACTTAGTGGATGCATCTCAAACATTAGGGGTATATGATGTAGATGTTCAGAAGCTAAATGTAGATATGATAGCAGCTCCAGGGCATAAATGTTTACTTGGACCACAAGGTACAGGTATTTTATATATAAGAGAAGGACTTAATGTCGATATATTAAAAGAAGGTGGAACAGGTAGTAATTCAGAAGACTTATTCCAACCTAACATGATGCCTGATAGATATGAGTCAGGAACTCATAATACACCTGGTATAGCAGGTTTAAATGCAGGAGTTAAGTTTGTTTTAGAAACAGGAATAGAGAAAATTAGACATCATGAAGAAGAATTATGTGATTATATGTTAAAAAAATTAAATGAGGTTCCTAATGTTAAAATATATGGACCTTTGGATAGTAAAAAAAGAGCAGCTGTAATTTCTATAAACATAGGGGATATAGATTCAGGAGAATTAACGTACTTGCTAGACGATATGTACGATATTGCTACAAGATCAGGAATTCATTGTTCACCACTTACTCATGAGACAATAGGAACGCTTATACAAGGTACTGTAAGATTTAGTTTTGGATACTTTAATACAAAAGAGGAAATAGATAAAACTGTCGAAGCTTTAATAGAAATAGAAAAAGAAATTAATATGTAAAAATATGGGTGATTTACCTTAGTAGTATGGCTATAAAGGTGGAATCACCTGTATTTTTATGTACTAAATTAAAAATAAATGGCATCTAAAAAAATAAATTAGTGTATTTATGATAAATATAAGTTATAATTTTATTATAAGAAAATGTTTTCTAGGGGGGACAGGCATGGAAATTTTAAGCTTAGGAGAAAAAATTAAGAAATTAAGAAAAGAAAAAAACTTAACGCTTAAAGAATTAGCTGGAGAAAGAATTACTGCAGCTCAAATTAGTCATATAGAAAGAGACAAGTCATACACTAGTTACGAGTTATTAGAATATTTAGCAAGCCGTCTTGGTGTAAGTGTAGACTATTTACTAGAAACAAAGGAAATGCAAGCTAAAAAGATAACTGATAATTTAATAATACAAAGTGAAATTTATATAAAATGCAAAGACTTAGAAAAATCAAAAGAAGAAATAAATAAAGTTATGTCGATATGTACAAAGTATCAATTAATAGATAATTATGGGAGATGCAATCTATTACTTGCTACGATAAACCTAAAACAAAAAGATTATAATGCCGCTATAATTAACTTTGAAAAATCATTATATTTTTTCATACAAAATAATGATAAAGAGAATATAGCTAAATGCTATATAAACATAGGTAAAATTTATATGGAAGAAAACTTCCATAAAGGAGCAGTAAGTAACTTCAAATTTGCTGAAGATATTTTAGAAGAAAATAAATTAAATGATTCAAGTGTTAAAAAAGATTTGTACAGTAACATATCATTTTGTTATACACAACTAAATAAAGATGATGAAGCTTTAGAGTATATAGAAAAAATTAAAAATTTAGATATAACAGTTAACACAAAAGAAGAAGCTGAGTTAATGGTATCTAAAGCGAATAAATTAATGGGTATGGGTAAATATGAAGAAGCTAAGCAACAATTTAGATTAGCTTTAGAACTTTTAGAAGAAGAAGATAATAAGAATGAATTAGCTAATGTTTATTTGAGAGTATGTGAAGTTTATGAAAATATAGGCGACAGTGAAAAAGCATTAGATTATTCAAAAAGAGCTTATGAAATAAAGAAATATGATGAAGATGAATGTTCAATTAATGTTATTATAAAAATAATACAATCATACATTCAATTAGAAAACTATGAAGAAGCTAGAAAGTATTCAAAGTTAGCACTAGCTAGTTCAATAAAAAATAAAAATAAGTATTTTGAATATAAAGCTCTTAAATATTATTCTCAAATATATAAAAAAGAAGAAAATATTAAAATGGCAATAGAATATATACTAAAATGTATAAATATAGTAAATGAACTAAACGATAGGAAAACTCTTGCAGACTTATATATAGAATTAGGTCAACTATATACAGATATCTCAAAAGAAAAAGAACTTGAGTATTATCAAAAAGGTGTTTGTTTATATAAAAACTTAGAAATTATTTAAAAAGACTCTTTAATAAAAGGAGTCTTTTATTTTTATATAGAAAATATTAGGTATAAATGGGCTTGGGGGGATTAGATGTGAAAAAGAAATGGTTATTAATAATTGTATTAATTATAATAGTTTTAATAAATCCTAATACAATAGGGAATGTTAGCAAAAAACTAGGTAAAAAATCTGTGGAGATGCAAGATAAAAAAAGTATAGAAATTAGTCAAAAGTTTAATTGTATAGAATATGAAGATAGTATTGTATATTATGATGGAAAGACATTAAAAAGTGTAGATGAAAATGGAAAAGAAATATTTAAGATAAATCTAAATATAAAAAATTTAAGGCTAGATAGCAATAAATATATAGATGTACTAGATAAAGATAAAAATACTATATATAGTATAAATAAAACTGGAAAAGTTGTTTTCAAAAAAAATGTACCGAATAATGGACTTATGTATGTAAGCTTAGATAATGATTCATATGTGTATGCATATAAAAAAGAAAATAAAGATAGTATAAATATTTACGATTTTGAGGGTAACTTGCAGAAAAACTTAGATTTAGAAGGAAAACTAACTGATATAGAATATACATCACAAGGTATATACGTGTGTGATTTAAAAACTGAAAAAGATTTAGAAAGCACAATAACTAAATATGATTACAATGGAAACTTAAAAAATAAAAAAAGCATAAAAGACTCTATAATTTTAGATAGTATAGTACAAAAGGATAATATTTACTTAATTGAAAAAAATAAGATAAGTAGGGTAGATTATAATTTAAAGGTAATCGATGAATTTGATGTTAAAAATATAAAATATTATAGCAATATAAATAGTGATGGAATTTATGTTATAGAAGAAAACAATAATATAAAACATATAAGCAAGAAAGTTGAAGATATATCTACATCAAGTAATATTGAATATATAGATGGTATTGTTAATATGAAAGATAACTTTATATTGTATAAAGATAATAAAATAATTAATAAAAAAGGTGAAGAATTAAAAGGTTTTGAAAAGGACATAAAAAGTATAATGTTGATTAACGACTCAACTATAGGTGTTGAATTGGATGATAAAATACAAATATTAAAAGTTAAATAGACAATAGAACAATGAAATAATTTAAATCTATGGTATAGGAATAATCTATAACAAAATATGTCTATATATGTTAAAATTAAGGAAGTATTGTATTATATTAAGGAGATGAGTATTTATGAGAATAGAGTTAGATGCAAAAGGACTGGCATGTCCGAAACCAGTTATAAATACTAAAAAAAAATTAGATATTATTGAACAAGGGGTTGTAGAAGTAACTGTAGATAATGATATTGCTAAGGAAAATATATTAAAATTAGCAAAATCAATGAATTTAGAAGCAAATGTATTAAAAACAGAAAAAGATTCTATTTGTATAGAGATTATAAAAGGTGAAAATGTTATAATAGAAGAAAAATCACAAGAGTCTTTAGCTGATACATGTATATTTATAAACTCAGATAGAATGGGAACTGGAAATGATGAATTAGGACATGTACTTATGAAAGGATATATATATACTTTAACAGAAAGTAAGCCATATCCAAAATGTATACTATTTGTTAATAGCGGAATAAAGTTGACAACAGAAAATGAAGCTACAGTAGAAAACCTAAAGATATTACAAGATGCAGGTGTTGAAATATTATCTTGTGGAACATGTTTAGACTACTACGGATTAAAAGAAGAATTAAAAGTTGGAACTGTAACAAATATGTACACGATTGTAGAATCAATGAACAATTCATCAAAAACTATATCTATATAAATTATAAAGACTACATGACAAAGTTTATGTAGTCTTTGTTTATATAAAATCAAAAAATAAAGGCACAATTAGAAAGGAATTCAAAAAAATGAACGAAATGTATATAGTAGCTTTTAACTCAACACACCATGCAATAAGAACAGATAAAGTTTTAAACGAAAAAGATTTAAAGGTAACAACTTTACCAACACCTAGGGAAATAAGTTCTAGCTGCGGAATATCTGTTAGATTTTTAAAAGAGGATATGGATGTAGTTGTAGAGTCTTTAGAAGAAAATGAAATTTTATATCATGGAATTTTCAAAGTAAATAGAGTAGCCGGAGGACAAAAAGAAGTAACTAAATTAAGATAGGAGTGATGCAAATGCCAATGAAGCTAAACGTAGGAGATGTTGTAGAACTAAAGAAACCACATCCATGTGGATGCAAAGAATTTGAAATAACTAGAGCAGGAATGGACTTTAAAATAAAATGCTTAAAGTGTGATAGAATGCTGATGTTAGATAGAGAAACTTTAGAAAAAAGAATAAAAAAAGTAAAAGGCTTGTAAAAAAGCGTTTTCTTTTGCTATAATTAAAGTGGGAAAACATTTTACCAAGGGGGAACTTAATTATGGCTATCAAATTTGCAAAAAGAATGGATGGATTAAAAGGATCTGAGATTCGTGAGCTTTTAAAATTGACAGAGAAACCTGAAGTAATATCTTTTGCAGGCGGACTTCCAGCTCCTGAATTATTTCCAGTAGAAGAAATGAAAGAAATATCAAGAATGGTATTAGAAGAATCAGGAAGAGAGGCTCTTCAATATACTACAACAGAGGGATTTGGACCTTTAAGAGAGCAAATAGCTGAAAGAATGAATAGAAAGCTAAAAACTAATGTATCAAAAGATGATCTATTAATAACAAGTGGATCTCAACAAGGTTTAGATTTTGCAGGTAAAATTTTCTTAGACGAAGGAGATGTAGTTTTAGTAGAAAGTCCATCATACTTAGGTGCACTTAATGCTTTTAAAGCTTATTGTCCTAAATTTATAGAAGTACCAACTGACAAAGATGGTATGATAATTGAAGAATTAGAAAATATTTTAGAAACAACAGAAAATGTAAAAATGATATACGTTATACCTGACTTCCAAAATCCAACAGGAAAGACATGGTCTATGGAAAGACGTGAAAGATTCATGGATGTCATAAATAAGTTTGAAATACCAGTAGTAGAGGATAATCCATATGGAGAATTAAGATTTGAAGGGGAAATATTACCATCATTGAAAGCTATGGATGAAAAAGGACTAGTTATGTTCTTAGGATCATTCTCAAAAATATTCTGTCCAGGATATAGAATAGGTTGGGTTGCTGCTTCTGAAGAACTATTATCAAAATTCATATTTGTTAAACAAGGAGCAGACTTACAAGCATCTACAATATCACAAAGAGAAGTAAGTAAATTTATAGATGTTTATGATTTAGATGCTCATGTTGAAAAAATAAAAACAGTTTACAAAAAACGTAGAGATTTAATGTTAAAAACAATAGACGAAACATTCCCAGAGGGAATAGAACATACATATCCAGAAGGTGGATTATTCACTTGGGTAGATCTACCAAAACATTTAGATGCAAGAAAAATAATGGAAAAATGTTTAGAAAAAAATGTTGCTTATGTTCCAGGAGGGTCATTCTTCCCTAATGGAGGAAAAGAAAATACATTCAGATTAAACTACTCTAATATGCCTGAAGAGAAAATAGTTGAGGGTGTTAAGAGATTAGCAGATGCATTAAAAGATGCTTTAGCTCAAGATGCAAATGCTTAAATTTAAATAAAAAATAGTGACCTAAGAGGTCACTATTTTTTTTAGGGGAGATTAAGATGAAATATATTAAGGTTATGGGGTTATACCTTATAGGATTAACAAAATAAAAATCTTTATACTATATTAATTTTAGATTTTATTTTTTCTTATAATATTAATATTTCCAATTTTAGTATGAAATAAAATAAAATTGACAATTAATTTTATTAGTGATAAAATGTGTAAAGTGTGAGATTATAAATCTCATTTCTCTGCTCTGCGTAGCAGAGCCGTAAGTCCAAAGGGAGGTGAATCGTGTGAAAAATTATGAATTAGTTTACGTAATAAAGCCTAATGCAGATGAAGAAACAAAAACAGCTGTATTAAACAAGGTTAAAGAAGTTGTAGCTACTGAAGGTGAAGTTGAAACTGTAGATACTTGGGGTACTAAGAAATTAGCATACCCAATAGCTAAGTTCACTGAAGGTTACTATGTATTAGTTAACTTTAAGTCAGGTGTTGAAGTTCCTAAGGAAATAGACAGAAACTTAAAGATAAACGAGAACGTAATAAGACATATGATAGTTGTTGCTTAATAACTACTATATAAATTTTACGTAAATAGGCGGTGTTTATATGAATCATGTTGTGCTAGTGGGAAGATTAACAAAGGATCCTGAGTTAAGATATATCCCAGGAACAGGAACAGCCGTTGCATCATTCAGTATTGCCATTGATAGAGATTTCACTAAAAAAGATGGTAGCAAAGATACTGATTTTATACCGGTTGAGGTAATGGGTAAACCTGCTGAATTTTGTGCAAACTATATATCGAAAGGTAGATTAGTTGCTATACAAGGTTCGATAAGAGTAGATAATTATCAAACTCAATCAGGAGAAAAAAGAACTTTCACTAAGGTAAGTGCTCGAAATATACAAGCCTTAGATAGTAATAAAAATAGATCGGATAGTCCATATCCAAATCAAAATCAGAATCAAGGATTCGAGCCTAGTTTCGAACCAAGCTTTGAACCTGCAGGATTAGATCCTCAAGGATTCCAAGCTATAGATGATGATGATATACCATTCTAAAAAGGAGGGAAAAAGACATGATAAACAAGAAGAGACGTAAGAAAAAAAGAGTTTGTCAATTCTGTGCAGATAAAAATGCTAAGATAGACTACAAAAACACTCAAAGATTACAAAAATACGTAACTGAAAGAGGTAAAATATTACCTAGAAGAATAGCTGGTACTTGTGCTAAGCATCAAAGAGAATTAACAGTTGCTATAAAGAGAGCTAGAAACTTAGCTTTATTACCATATACATTAGACTAAGAAAAGGACGAGCCTTTAGGGGGCTCGTTTTTTTATTGGTTAAAACTACTATGATTTATGATATAATATTTATATATTAAGGAGGGGGGACATAGTGAGACTAGATAAAAACTCAGAGATAACGAAGAACATAAAGATTATTGAATGGATGAAAACAGAATTGATAATAAGCCTGGGGGACTTATTTAACCTTTTATTTAAAGGTACTAGACCTGTAGATCAGATTTTACAAGATACTCTAGCTAACATAGTTATGGTTACATATTTACTATCAAAGAGACTTGGGATTAGCTTTAAGGAAATAGATTATAAAATAAAGGAAAAGATAAAGGATGGAATAGAGGAAGACCATAGTGTAGAACGATGGTATGGAGATTTATCTAATCTTAAAAATTACTTAGACAATAGGGAGTGATATTAATTTGAATAATAGAGCTAAATTAACTCAAGCGGCAATAATTACTGCTATAGGAATAGTACTTTGTCTTGGAGCAGTATATATTCCGTTTTTAGGGTTACTTGCGCTTATTCTTCCTGTTCCATATGCTATAATATCAACAACTTCAGGATATAAGTATGCATTAATTTCAGTTATATCCTCTTTTTTTATATTGGTATTAACTGTAGATGTAGTATACGCTTTAAACTTGCTTATAATGTGTATGTTACCAGGGATAGCAGTGGGATATAGAATCAATCAAGATAGCAAAGTAGAAGATGAAAATAAAAGCTTTACGCCTATATACTTTGGAACGATAGCATTTATACTATCTATAATTGTATTTTTTGGAATGTCAAAACTATTATTTAATATAGATTTATTAGCAGATATATCGAAAACTTTAAAAGCAACAGTAGAAGCTCAGTTTGCTATTATGGAAAGTACGAATATGATGCCTAAAGAAAATATAACATCCAAAGATATGATTAATATGTTCCAGAATATGATACCTACAGTATTATTTATGTATAGCATAATAGCATCACTAATAACATATTATGTAGAAGCCTTTATTTTAAGAAGAACTAAAGTATTAAATTACGATTTACCAAAGTTTTCAGAGTTTTATTTACCAGGAAATGCTATAGTAACATCACTAATATTATATTTATTAGTTATGTTTTTAGAGATGCTGAATATAGGACTTTATACAGATTCAATAATGTTAAATATTCAATTGGTATTTAGTATACTATTTTTAATACAAGGGGTGTCAGTGTCTATTTATTTTATAAAAAGATGGAAAGATAAATCGCCAGGCAAAATAGTATTTGCAGTAATAGCAGTAATTCTATTATCAGGATCCATGATTTTGAGCTTTGTAGGAATGTTAGACAGTGCAATTGATTTTAGAAAGGTAAGAAACTACAAATCCACTTAGGAGGTAGAAATGTTTAATAAGTCGACCTTTAAATTTAATATGCCAGAAATAAATGCATACATAGTGGTTATTGGGATTCTTAGTCTTATATTAATGTATTACAATATATATATAGGTGCCCTTGTATTTGCTGCCTTTATATATATTGTTTTTCATAACTGGAGAACAAGAGATATAAGAAGAAAAGAATGGAATAAGTATATTCAAGATTTAGCTGTAGATATTGATGAAGTAACAAAAAAAGCTATACTAAACTTACCAATACCTTTATGTATTTTAGAGTTTGATGGTAGTGTTACATGGTACAATACTAAGTTCCATGAAATGACAGGAAAAGAAGATACCTTAGGTATGAACATAGAAACTCTTGTTAAAAATATAAATTTAAGAAAAGTACTAAATGAAAATAAAGAGTTATATACCGATATAAACTATAATGGAAGACAGTACACTATAGTTTATAATATTATAAAAAGTGATCAAGAAGACAAAACTAAATATTTAATGATGCTTTACTGGATTGATAAAACTGACTACTTAGATTTAAAAAGTAAGTATGAAGAAGAAAAAAATGTAGTAGCTACTATACAAGTAGATGGATATGATGAAGTATTACAAAGTGCTCCTGAAGAGAGAAGACCTTTAATAAATGTAGATATCGATAAGATATTAGCGTCACTAGAATCAAGTTGCAATGGTGCACTTGAAAAAACGGCTAATGACAAATACTTTTTAGTTTTAAGTAAGAATGAATTAGACAAATTAGAAGCAGATAAATTCTCTATATTAGATAAAATAAGAGAAATTGACCAAGAAAATAATTTACCTGTAACAATAAGTATAGGTATAGGAATAGAAGGAAAAACAATTAATGATAATTTCAAATTAGCAAAAGGAGCATTAGACTTAGCTCTTGGTAGAGGTGGAGATCAAGCCGTAATAAAAACTAAAGACAAGTCTATATTCTACGGAGGAAAATCAAAAGCTGTAGAAAAGAAAACTAAAGTTAAATCAAGACTTATAGGTCATGCTTTAAGAGAGATTATATTAGAAAGCAAGAATATATATATAATGGGACATAAATATCCTGATATGGACGCAATGGGAGCCGCAGGAGGTATTTATGATATATGTAAGTCATGTAATAAAAACGCACACATAGTTTTAAATAGTTCTAACGATTCTATTGAGGAATTTGTAGGTAGATTGAAACAATCTGATTACTACAATAATATATTTATTTCAAGAGAAGATGCTATTAAAAATTGTTCCAAGGACACACTGGTAATAGTAGTTGATACTCATAGACCTAATTTTACTGAATGTCCTGAATTATTAGCTATATCTGATAAAATTGTTGTTATAGACCACCATAGAAGAGGGGTCGAATTTATAAATGATACAGTTCTTTTATTCCATGAAACGTATGTATCATCAACTTGTGAGATGGTAACAGAATTAGTTCAGTATATGGAAGAGGATGTTAAGATAAATAAATTAACAGCAGAAGGATTAATGGCAGGTATAAGTTTAGATACTAAAAACTTTGCATTTAAAACAGGAGTTAGAACATTTGAAGCAGCATCATATCTGAAAAAAGCAGGAGCAGATACAATTGAAGTTAAGAAGTTATTTAACTCGAATTTAGAAGATTTCGTAACAAAAGCAGAGATAATTCAAAGCACTAAAGTTATAAATGATAAGATATGTTTAGCTTACTGCAAGTCGGATATAAATAATATAAATGTAGTTGTAGCTCAAGCTGCAGATGAACTTTTAAGTATAAAAGATGTAGAAGCATCATTTGTATTAGGTAAAACTAAATCAGGAACTATATTTATAAGTGCTAGATCATTAGGGTCTATTAACGTGCATGTATTAATGGAAAAACTAGGTGGCGGAGGCCACATTGATATAGCAGGAGCTCAACTTGAAGGAGTATCTTTAGAAGAAGGATATAAGATGGTATCAGACATCATAACACAATATCTAGAGGAGGAAGAAGAGTAATGAAAGTTATATTATTAAAAGACATAAAAGGAACAGGAAAAAAAGGTTATGTAAAGGAAGTTAGTGATGGATACGCTAGAAACTTTTTATTCCCTAAAAAATTAGCAGTTCAAGCTGGAAATACAGAGTTAAAAGAATTAAAAGAAAAACAAACATCTCAACAAATAAAAGAACAAAAAGAATACGAAGCAGCAGTTGAATTAGGAAAGAAAATGGAAGAAATGAATATAACTATGTATTCTAAAGCTGGTGATGGTGGAAGATTATTTGGTTCTATAACATCTAAAGATATAGCAGCTCAAATAAAAAAAGAGCATGGAATAGATGTAGATAAGAGAAAAGTGATGTTAGATGAGCCTATAAGAGTTTTAGGTTCAAGATTTGTTGAAATAAAAATACATCAAAAAGTAGTTACTAAAATGAGAGTAGACGTAAAAGAAAAACAATAAGAAAAACACTAGAGGTGAGATAAATGGAGGATATAGGTAGAATTCCTCCACATAGTGTGGAGTCTGAGCAATCTATACTAGGATCTATACTATTAGATAAAGAAGCTATAATAACTGTTACAGAAACTATAAAACCTGAAGATTTTTATAAAGAAGCTCATAAAATTATTTATGAGTGCATGATGAAGTTAAACAATAAAAATGAACCTATAGATTTGATAACTCTTACAGAGGAGTTAAAGAAACAGGGCCATTTAGAAGATGTAGGAGGAATAAGCTATATAACTAGTTTATCTACTATAGTACCTACAACTTCTAATGTTAAATATTATGCAGATATAGTAAAAGAGAAATCAGTTTTAAGGAAGCTTATAAGAGTATCTAATGATATATTAAACTTAGGATATGATAGTTCAATAAAAGTAGAAGACATTTTAGAAAAAGCAGAAAAGCAAATATTTGATATATCTCAAGAAAAATCTAGCGAAGATTTCCAAGCTATAAATTCAGTACTTATGGATACATATGACATGATAGAAAAGTTATATACAAATAAGGAAGACATAACTGGAATAACTACTGGATTTGATGATTTAAATAAGAAAACTAATGGACTACAAAGAACAGACTTGATACTTGTTGCAGCACGTCCTGCAATGGGTAAAACAGCATTTTCGCTTAACTTAGTCCAAAATGCAGCGCTTAAAGGTGATGCATCTGTAGCTGTATTTAGTTTAGAGATGTCAAAAGAACAATTAGTTCAACGTATGCTATCTGCACAATCTCATGTAGAATTGAAAAAGATAAAAACTGGTAACTTAGATGAAAATGACTGGCCTAGAATTATAGATGCTATGTCTGTTTTATCTAATGCCAACATATATATAGACGATACACCTGGTATAAAAATAGGTGAGTTAAGATCAAAGTGTAGAAAACTAAAAATTGAAAAAGGTTTAGACCTGATTCTTATAGATTACCTTCAACTTATGGAAGGTGATGGAGGTAATGAAAGTAGACAACAAGAAATATCAAAAATTTCTAGATCTTTGAAAATAATAGCTAAGGAATTAAACTGTCCTGTAGTAGCATTATCTCAGTTATCACGTGCACCAGAACAAAGATCAGACCATAGACCTATGTTAGCCGATTTAAGAGAATCTGGAGCTATAGAGCAGGATGCAGATATAGTAATGTTCCTATACAGAGATGAGTATTATCATCCTGATTCAGAAAGAAAGAATATAGGAGAAATTATAATAGCTAAAAATAGACATGGGGAAACTGGATCAGTTGAACTTGTTTGGTTAGGTGAAATACAAAAATTTGCGAATAAAGCTAGAGAAATGTAATAAAAAAATATCCACATGTTGATAATTTTATAAAAAAATAATCATATGTGGATATTTTTTATTTTAATTATAAAAACGATATCCACAATTTCCACAGATACTCTGTGGATAAATAGTGGATAAAAAACAAATTAAAAAAGCAAGCTAAACTAGCTTGCTTTCTTATAATTAGTATAATTTTTTCAACGGGGGAGAAAAAATGA
>NZ_LBBT01000153.1 GCF_001006285.1 Paraclostridium benzoelyticum | reverse complement strand
AATCCACGACTTATTAAATATGTGTTATCTTTTCACGTCCAATTATATAAAGTTTAGTCGTAGTAGAAGACAGTGAAAGGGAAATAGGGTTAACCATTTCCTATAAATAGATTTTGGTGGTTGACGACCAACACAAACATGTGGACTAACTAGTTTGTCTAGAATTCATGCCTTTGCTATATCTGTTCTCATATTGATATGCTTTTAAGTCATGATAATAAATTTAGTCAACCAACATCTTTTGTAAGTAACCTCATTTCCACTTATTACTCAATGCGGTACAATGGATCAAGTAGTCTCATTAGCTACAAG
>NZ_LBBT01000152.1 GCF_001006285.1 Paraclostridium benzoelyticum | reverse complement strand
TATAATATTAAAATATAGATATTATTTTAATATTATATAGTTAAAATTGCAATCCAGTTAAATCAAAGATTACAAATAGTAATAATATTGTAAGTAAATTGATTACAATAAATAATGTCAAAGGAGTTTATAAAATTATGAACTCCTTTTTTATTGCAATTAAAGATTTTATATACAAAAACTAGTTTTTTAATAATTTGTTTTTTATAAGTAGGACGAAATATTAAAAAATTCAAAACTATATAAATATATCAATTACTAAACAAATGACTTTATAAAAGGTTGAACCTGTGCATGATGTTTAGTTATTAATATGAAGGGTAATAATTGAGGTGCAAGTAAAAATTAGGTCAAAGTAAAATAAAGAACTTTATCATGCGATAATTTTTATGGATAGGTATTTTTACAAAGAAATAAACTTTCATAAGTAATTCATAAAAGTATGATATAATTTCAAAATACTTTTAAATGGAGGTGACCGATATGGCATTATTAGAGCTAAAGAATATTTATAAAAAGTATAAGTTAGCAGGAAATGAAGAGTTTACCGCTTTGAAAAATATCAATGTATCTTTTGATAAAGGTGAACTAGTTTCAATCATTGGGGAATCGGGAAGTGGAAAATCTACATTGATGAATTTAATCGGAGGATTAGATTCAAATTTCGAAGGAGAACTCTTATATAAAGGAAGAAACATAGGTACCTTCAAAGAATCTGAGTTAGTAAATTATCACAAAGAAAACATAGGATTTGTTTTTCAAAGTTTTAATTTAATTCCACATTTAAACTTATTAGATAATGTATCAATGGCTATGACTTTATCTAATGTAGATTCAGAAACTAGAAAGAAAAGGGCGTTAGAAGTATTAACTGATATGGGGCTAAAAGATCATGTTTATAAAAAGCCTAACCAAATATCGGGAGGACAAAAACAGCGTGTTGCTATAGCGAGAGCATTAGTAAATGATCCAGATATTATTATTGCAGATGAACCTACTGGAGCCCTTGATGCAGAGACTACAAATCAAGTATTAGATATAATTACAGAAATAGCACAACGTGGTAAGTTGGTAATTATGGTAACTCACTCTGAAAAAGTGGCTGCATATTCTAGCCGTGTTGTAAAAATTGATAATGGTGAGATTGTAGGAGATGAGGAAGGAAGAACCCTTAATCATATAGAAGAAAGACAAGTTATCAAAAAGAATAAGAAAAATAAAAACTTAGGGCTTTTCTCTGCAATGAGATTGTCTTTATTAAATATGAAAGAGAAATTTTCTCGTAACTTATTAGTTGCTCTAGGGTCTAGTATAGGGATTATGAGTGTAATTTTAATGATGTCTATTGGAAATGGAGTCACAGGATATGTTACAGATAAAATGAATAGCTTTGTGAATCCTGAAGTAATACAGGTAAATAAGCCTGCTGAGAATAAGACTAAATCAACAGAAAGTATGTCTATAAAAGAACAACAAGAGGCTCAGTCAGAGCAAATGATGAATGGATTGAGATCTACACCTATTACAGAGAATGATATTAACAAACTAGAAAAAATTAATCATGTAGATTCTGTAGAGAAAGGTTATAATCTTACTGCAATGGGATCAAACTATATAACTTATGACGGTAAAAAGGCAATGATTATGGACTTTATGTCAACTTCATCAAACTTAGTTGAATCTAACCTATCAAAAGGAAAGATGCCTAAAGATGGAGAAATCTTAATTTCAGACATGATTGCTAGCGAGTTAGGTGATGATATAGTAGGAAAAACAGTAGATGTTAAACTATTAGTAAATGAAAAGATAATAACAGAAAGCTTTAAGGTAAGTGGTGTATATGAAGGAACAGGAAATATGGCATATATGCCTTATAATTCGATAAGTTCATGGTTTAGCAAAGAAGGAATTAATTTAGAGCCAAACACAGTTTATCTACATGCAGATGACAAATCTAATACAGACTCAATTAAAAATGCAGTGAAAGATTTAGGATACACAGGATCAATGCAAGAGTCTATGATTGAAATGTTTACAGATATGATAGATATGTTATCTTACGTATTAACCGGAGTAGCTGGAATATCATTAGTTGTTTCAGCAATTATGATTCTTGTTGTACTAAATATAAGTGTTGTTGAGAGAACTAAAGAGATCGGAGTATTAAAGGCTTTAGGAGCAAGATTAAAAGATATACGCCGTATATTTGTAACAGAAGCATTTTTACTTGGCGTATTTGGTGGTTTAATAGGCATTGGAGCAAGTTATGGTATAGGGGCAATAGCAAACCACTTTACTAGAACTGCATTTGATTTTAATGTTGTTAGAATTACTCCTACATATGCACTATCGGGTATATTAATTAGTGTAGTGATAAGTATGCTAGCTAGTTTCTTACCAGCTAATAAAGCAGCAAGATTAGATCCAGTTGAATCTTTACGTAGAGATTAATTCAATATTAAATGAATGGAAATTAACCAAATAAAATAAATTAACAAAAACAGCTGAATCCTTTACTGTAGGATTTTAGCTGTTTTTTTTATTTTAAATATTAACAAGTATAAAT
>NZ_LBBT01000151.1 GCF_001006285.1 Paraclostridium benzoelyticum | reverse complement strand
AAGAATATAGAGGAAATAATAAATAATATTAAAAATAAAAAATAGGTATTTATATAAGGTAAAATGTAGGTTTTTGTTAAATAAAGTTAATAAAATCTGAAAATTCAATTTAAGTTAAAAAGTATTGGAAAGTTTGTAGAATTATGATATTATATGTAAAGCGGAAAAGGTTAAACATTTAAATAGATAGAAATCTAACAAAATAACCTTTGATGTAAACAGTATTATTATACTTCATGAGGAGGAAAACAAATGGCAGGAAATACTAACAATGCTAAAAAATTAACATTAGTGCCCCTAGTACTTATGATATTCACATCTGTATTTGGGTTTGCTAACATGCCGAGAGCGTTTTTCCTAATGGGATACGCAGCAATACCTTGGTATTTATTAAGTGCAATTTTATTCTTTATACCGTATGCATTTATGATGGCTGAATACGGATCTGCATTCAAAAAAGAATCAGGTGGTATGTATTCATGGATGGAAAAATCTGTAGGACCTAAATATGCATTCGTAGGAACATTTATGTGGTATGCATCTTATATTGTATGGATGGTAAACGTTGCATCAACTTTATGGGTTCCACTATCAAACGCAATATTTGGATATGATGCTACAGCTAACTGGTCTTTATTTGGATTAAGTTCAGTTCAAACACTAGGAATACTTGGAGCATTATGGATAATATTAGTTACTTATGTATCAACTAAAGGTATAGAGAAGATAACTAAGGTTACTTCTATAGGTGGTACAGCAGTTGCATTATTAAATATAGTTTTATTAGTAGGTGGGGTTTTAGTTGTAATAATGAACAAAGGACAATTTGCAGAGCCTGTAACAAATGTTGTTAAAGCGTTTACAAACTCTCCAAACCCAGCTTATCAAACACCTGTAACTGTATTATCATTCTTAACATTTGCAATATTTGCATTTGGAGGATTAGAAGTTTTAGGTGGATTAGTTGACCAAACTGAAAATGCTGAAAAAACTTTCCCTAAAGGTCTTACTTTAGCAGCTATAGTAATATCTGTAGGATATGCAATAGGTATATTTGCTTGTGGTACATTTACTAACTGGAGTGATATATTATCATCAAGTGATGTAAATATGGCTAACGTTGCTTATGTATTAATGCAAAACTTAGGATATCAATTAGGTATAGCATTTGGAACTAGTCAATCAGTAGCATTAACTATGGGTGCTTGGGTTGCTAGATTCGTTGGATTATCAATGTTCTTAGCATTATCAGGAGCATTCTTCACATTAACTTACTCTCCATTAAAGACTCTTATAGAAGGGGCACCAAAGCAAGTATGGCCTGGTAAATTAGGAGAAATAAAAGACGGAATGCCTATAAATGCTATGAAAGTTCAAGCTATAATAGTTGTAGCTATGATACTTTTAGTATCATTTGGAGGTAAGAGTGCAAGTGAGTTCTTCGCTTTACTAGTACTTATGACTAATGTTGCAATGACAATACCTTACTTATTCTTATCAAGTGCATTCCCTGCATTTAAGAAAAAGCAATTAGAAGGTAAAGTTGACAAAGCATTCGTAGTTTATAAGAGTGTAGGAATGGCAACAACTTTTGCTGTAATAATAGGTATATTAGTTGGATTTGCTAACGTATTCACTATAATAGAACCAACATTATCTTCACCAGCAGGATTAAGTAAAACATTAACTATGATAGCTGGACCGGTAATATTCGGAGTATTTGGATTCTTCTTATATAGTAGATATGAAAAGAAACATGTAAAGAATAGTGATAATAATAGAAAAGCAAGCTAATATTTTAGCTATATTATAAAAAATGCACCTGCTATTAATTTAGTAGGTGCATTTATTTATATAAAAAAATATACTTATTTT
>NZ_LBBT01000150.1 GCF_001006285.1 Paraclostridium benzoelyticum | reverse complement strand
CAATACTTAAAAATAAAGATGAAAAGCTTTCTAATATATAAAAAAGCACTTCGCATTTTCGAAGTGCTTTTTTATTATAATTTTTATCTTATAAAATTTGTATGTACTCTATCTTCTAAATCTGGTTTTTCTATATTATTCTTTTTACCAATATCTATACATTTTATTATCCAGGCCATATTTTTGCCTAGAACTCTCATTGTTTGTAATCCCTCTACATCTTTTTTTACTTCGTCTGAAGTGTTTCCATGGACCATATTCCAATATTGAGAACTAACAATTGGCATATTAGAGATAGTAAAGTACTTATTTAATTGATCAAGTGTAGCAGTAGTTCCTGCTCTTCTGGCACTAACTACTGAAGCACCTGGCTTAAATGCCATGTATTTTCCTCCGCTATAAAATACTCTATCTAAAAAAGATACTAATGATCCTGCTGCAGATGCATAATAAACAGGTGATCCAAATACAAATCCATCTGCATACTTTGCCTTTTCTACAAAATCATTAACTCCATCATTCATGAAGCACTTACCTGTATTTTTACATGAACGACATCCTATACATCCTCCTACAGGTTTATTACCTATGTGAAAAATTTCTGTATCTATTCCACTTGCTTCTAGTGCTTTTGAAACTTCCTCTAATGCTGTGTATGTACATCCATTTTTATTTGGACTTCCATTGACTAACAATACTTTCATACCTACACCATCCTAATCTAATTTAATTTTAAGTATATTTACATCCTTAATAAAATTATATAGCGCATATTGAACATAAAATCAATTAAATTTTAACTTTTTAACAAAAACTAAAGATAGTCTACCTAATCACTAGATAGACTATCTTCAGTTTTTTCAATTCATTTATATATTTAACTAAGCTAATCTGTAAGATAGTTTTAAATTTATAAAACTATAACGATTAAAACTTAATAGAATACCCCGTATTAATTTTAAATTAAAACTTTATTTACCTTCTAAAAACTTAAACATTATCATTATCTGTATTTATTTTCTTCTTTTATCACCTTTACAATTAATTTCAAATAACTTTACAGCCTTTGATTGAGTCATTCTTGGATTTATAATGCATGTCATTAATGCTAAATAATTTCTGATTGTTAAATCATCATTGAATGAATAATGAGATAAACTTTTAGCCATCTAATCATCCTCTCCTTACAATTTTATAAATTTATACTACAATATACATCTATACACCTATTTAATGTAAGTTTAACATGTTTTTTTATTAAACTTACATGTCAATATTGTAAGAAAAATTTAATATTTTAATTTAAAACAAATTATATCTATGAAAAATCTGCTCTAAAAATAGTTAAACATAGTAACTCCATTGAATTTAGAGTTTATAAGTATAGATATCTTTATTTTTTAAATTACCTATATATGTAAAATGTGAAATTAATTTCAAGTTAATTTATATTCTTAAATTTAAGAAGTATTTACTTTAATTTTTCAAGTTTAACTCCTTTACT
>NZ_LBBT01000149.1 GCF_001006285.1 Paraclostridium benzoelyticum | reverse complement strand
TATTGAAATGATATTTCAAACATGATATTATGAAATTATAAATAAGAAAACGAATTCATAGAATGAAATAAAATATGGAGGTAAAAAAATGGATAAATTAAACTTATCAAAATTAACAACAGAAAGTAGAAATCAAAATACATTAAATATAGATAAAGTATCAACTTTAGAAATGGTTAAGATGATAAATGAAGAAGATAAAAAGGTAGCAAATGCAATAGAAATAGAACTACCCCAAATAGCAGAAGCCATAGATGGAATAGTAGAGAGAATGCAAAAAGGTGGAAGGTTAATATATATAGGAGCAGGGACTTCTGGAAGGTTAGGAATACTAGATGCATCAGAATGTCCTCCAACATACGGAGTATCAGAAGAATTAGTTCAAGGATTAATTGCAGGAGGTCAAGAGGCTATATTTAGAGCTAAAGAAGGTGCTGAAGATTCTAAAGAGTTAGCTGTATTAGATTTAAAGGATAAAAGTTTAAATGAAAATGATACGGTAGTGGGTATAGCTGCATCAGGTAGAACACCATATGTAATAGGGGGATTGGAGTATGCAAATGAAATAGGAGCCCTAACGATATCAGTTACATGTAATGCAGATTCACAAGTAGCAAAGGAAGCTAAAATAGCAATATCTCCAGTTGTTGGAGCAGAAGTTGTAACAGGATCTACAAGATTGAAGTCAGGGACAGCCCAGAAGTTAGTATTAAATATGCTGTCAACAGGAAGCATGATAAAAATGGGAAAAGTATATGGAAACTTAATGGTAGATGTGAAAGCAACAAATGAAAAATTAGTTGAGAGATCTAAAAAAATAGTATGTGAAGCGACAGGAGTAAGTTTTAAAGAAGCAGAAACTATTTTAAAGAAAACTGGGTTTGATGTAAAGCTATCTATATTTATGATCTTGTCAAACTTAGAAAAAGAAGAAGCTAAAGTAATATTAGAAAAGAATAATGGATATATAGCAAAAGCTCTTAAAAATATATAAAAATAAATAGGAGGAATTGTAATGACAAACCAAGAAATAGCAAAGAATTTAATTGACTTAGTTGGTGGAAAAGAAAATATTAAAAGTGTACAAAACTGTATGACACGTTGTAGACTTGAACTATTTGATTATTCAAAAGTTAAAATGGAAGAATTGAAAAAGTCAGAAGGTGCGCTGGGAGTAGTTCAAGCAGA
This sequence comes from Paraclostridium benzoelyticum, assembly GCF_001006285.1. GTDB lineage: Bacteria > Bacillota > Clostridia > Peptostreptococcales > Peptostreptococcaceae > Paraclostridium > Paraclostridium benzoelyticum. The sequence goes on along the minus strand of NZ_LBBT01000149.1, from coordinate 8,906 downwards.
GGGGCAATTACAAATTATTTATGGACCAGGTAAAGTAAATAAAGTAACTGAAGAAGTTAACAAGATAGTTGGTAAAAAAGTTTTACTAGGTGATGATGCAATAAGAGAAACAAAAGATAAATTAAAGGAAAAGAATAATACGAAATTTAAAAATGCACTTAAAAAAGTTGGGAATATATTCATACCTTTAATACCACTATTTGTAGCATGTGGGTTAGTTTTAGCAGTTAATAATATTGCAGGAGTATATTTTGGAGAAGCATATACAAGTACAACTGCAGCGAAGATAATAGGATTAATAGGAAACGGAGTTTTTTCAGTTTTATCTGTATTAGTTGGATTAAATGCAGCGAAAGAATTTGGATCACAAATGCCTATGATGGGTGGAGTACTTGGAGGAATTTTATCATCTCCAGTACTTGCTGATATAAATTTATTTGGAATGACATTAACACCAGGTAGAGGTGGAATAATATCAGTAATATTAGTTGCACTATTAGCAGTTTATATTGAAAAAGGGTGTAAAAAAGTAGTACCAGATGTGTTAGACTTATTTATAACACCACTAGTAACACTAACAGTTTCAGTTTTAGTTGCATTATTAGTACTACAACCAATAGGTGGGTTTATATCTGATTCAATAGGTTTAGTAGTAGCAAATACTGTAGCATCAGGAAATATGCTAGTTTCTGTTATATCAGGAGCAGTGTCAGGAGCGCTATTCTTACCATTAGTTATGACTGGGATGCATCAAGCTTTAACGCCTATACATGCAGATTTAATAGCAAGTACAGGGGCAACAGTTTTACTTCCAATACTTGCAACAGCAGGTATGGCTCAAGTTGGAGCTACAATAGCAGTTTTTAAAAAGACTAAAAATAAAAGATTAAAAGAAACAGCAAAAAATGGATTAGTACCAGGATTTTTAGGTATAGGAGAGCCTTTAATATATGGAGTAACATTACCTCTTGGAAAACCTTTCTTAGGAGCTTGCTTAGGAGCTGGAATAGGTGGAGCGGTAATGGCATTTTTCAAAGTTGGAGCAGTTGCAATGGGGGTATCGGGATTACCACTTGCACTATTAATAGCTGATGGGAAAATGTTTGTATTCTTAATTGGAGTTGTAGCATCGTATGCAGGTGGATACTTCTTCACAGAATTATTAGGCTTTGAAGATCCAGTAGAATAAAAAATAGTAAAGGACTGACCTAAGGTTTGGGCACTCCAAATATAATACTAAGTTGTGCTCCCAAAGCTTAAAAGATGCTTTGAAGGTCGCTACAAATTAGCATTATATCTGGACCCAGCAAATAAGGTCAGTCCGTTTTTATATGACGAGGAGGAAGTAATTATGAGTTTAGGATTTTCAGTTTATTTTGGACTAGATAATACAAAAGATGAAAATATACAATTATTAAAAGATGCTAATGAGTTAGGATTTACTAGGATTTTCACATCGCTTCATATTCCAGAAGCTAATTATGATATTTTAAAAGTTGAAGTAAGAGAGTTTTTTGAATTAGCAAAACAATATGATATGGATATAATTAGTGATATATCTCCAAATACTTTTAAATTTTTAGATTTAGATAACATGGATTTAAAAGGATTAAGAGATATGGGAGTAAAAACTATAAGAATTGACTTTGGATATACAGAAGAAGAGATCTCTAATATGGGTAAAAATGATTATGGTATACAAATACAATTAAATGCGTCTACAGTAACAGAATCGTTTTTCAAAAACTTAGATAAATTTTCTCCAAATTATGAAAATATAGATGCACTTCACAACTTTTACCCAAGAATCGGAACAGGGATATCTGAGGAATGTATGTTAGAAAAGAATAAGATTTTAAATGATAGAGGAATAAAGGTATGTGCATTTGTTCAATCTAATAACAGAAAAAGAAGTCCATTAAAAGATGGGTTACCAACATTAGAAGATCATAGGAATAAAGATGTAAGACAAGCTGCAAATCATTTGTTTGCAATAGGAAATCAGTCAGTTTTTATAGGTGATTCACTTCCAAGCAAACAAGAGTTAAATGATTTAGCTAATCTTTTTGCTGAAGGAGTAGAATTAAGAATAAAAGTAGATACTAAAGAGAAAGTTTCGTTAAAATTATTAGAAGAAATATATAGTTCACGAACTGATGGAGCAAGAGATGCTATAAGAGCTAGTGAAAGTAGGTTAATATTAAATGGAAATAATATAAAACCTGAAAATACAGTAGATAAAAATTATGGAGATATAACTATAGACAATGAAGGATACAAGAGGTATATGGGAGAGCTTCAAATTTTAACTACAACTCAAGCTCACGATGCTAGAATAAATAAAGTAGCATCAGTTTTACAAGATGACTTTTATCTATTAAAATATATAAAGGATGGTAAAAAGTTTTATTTTAGAAAGGTTTAAGTTATGAATATTTTAGAGTATATAAAACAAAATTATGAAGATTTTACAGATAGCGAGAAGCTTATAGCTGACTATTTACTTTCTAATAATGAGAGTATAATTAATTTATCAGCTAAAGAAATAGGGGAAATAACAAATACTTCGGCAGCTACATTGATTAGATTTTCAAAAAAGTTAGGTTTTGAAAGTTTAAATGAAATGAAGTTAAAGTTATCTATGAGTTTAAGAGATATAAAAGAAAAAGCTGATTTTGAGTATATAAACAAAAAACTTGAGACAACAGATATAATATACGGGATAAAAAAATCGATTGATAAAGTTATGGATAAAACTGTAAATTTAATTCAAGAAGAAGATTTAGAAAAAGCGATAGAGTTACTTTCTAAAGCAAAGAATATATATATATATAGTGTTGGAGTTTCAGGATTAGTAGGACAAGATTTTTATTATAAATTAAGTAGAATAAATAAAAGATGTATAGCACATGTGGACACTCACTTACAAATTACTTCATCTATTTTAATGGAGCCTGAAGATGTAGCAGTTGCAATATCATATTCGGGAACGACAAAAGAAGTAATAAAGTGTGTAGAAAATGCAAATAAAAATAATGTTCCAGTGATAAGTATAACAAAGGCAAGCATAAGTAATAAATTGGAAGATTTATCTGATATAACATTAAAGGTTCCTTATGTAGAAAAATCTTTAAGAGAAGGAGCTATGAGCTCAAGAATATCTCAACTTGCGATAATCGATATGCTATTTATAGGTATGGCTAAAGAAAATATCGAAGAAGTAGAAAATAAATTAGTAGTAACAAGAGAAGCAGTAAAAGATTTAAAGTTATAAGTAAAGATAGGGATATAGTTGTATTTTGCTACACAAGCAAAAAGACGCTTGAAATGTAGCTAAAATACAACTATATTCCTATGCTTATTGTGGAAGAGAAGAAGAAGAGGATGTATTTTGCTACACAAGCAAAAAGACGCTTGAAATGTAGCTAAAATACAACTATATTCCTATGCTTATTGTGGAAGAGAAGAAGAAGAGGATGTATTTTGCTACACAAGCAAAAAGACGCTTGAAATGTAGCTAAAATACAACTATATTCCTATGCTTATTGTGGAAGAGAAGAAGAAGAGGATGTATTTTGCTACACAAGCAAAAAGACGCTTGAAATGTAGCTAAAATACAACTATATTCCTATGCTTATTGTGGAAGAGAAGAAGAAGAGGATGTATTTTGCTACACAAGCAAAAAGACGCTTGAAATGTAGCTAAAATACAACTATATTCCTATGCTTATTGTGGAAGAGAAGAAGAAGAGGATGTATTTTGCTACACAAGCAAAAAGACGCTTGAAATGTAGCTAAAATACAACTATATTCCTATGCTTATTGTGGAAGAGAAGAAGAAGAGGATGTATTTTGCTACACAAGCAAAAAGACGCTTGAAATGTAGCTAAAATACAACTATATTCCTATGCTTATTGTGGAAGAGAAGAAGAAGAGGATGTATTTTGCTACACAAGCAAAAAGACGCTTGAAATGTAACTAAAATACAACTATATCCCTATGCTTATTGTGGAAAAGAAGAAGAAGAAGGGTGTAGGTAGTTGATTTAAAACACTTAAAAGTCAAAGACTTTGGTGTTAAGAGTCAACTACCTACACCCTTCTTTACGATATAAAATAAATCCACAAATTATGAGAAACTAGTGAAAAATATGAAGGAATTTAACTAAAGGAAAAGCATCCAATTTAAGTGAATAGATACTATAAAACAAATAGAATAATATTAAGCAAAGGAGTTAACAAATGAATAAAGAAGGAAAAGTTGTAGTAGCCTCAACAATTTTAACAACTGCACTAGTTTCAGGGTTTACTTTATCACAAGCTCCAATTCTTGCAAATGAAGAATATAAAAGGATAGAGCAGCAAGAAGTAGTCTTAAAAAATAGTGAAGATAAGACTAATAAACAAGAAAATAAAAAAGAGGAAATCGTTAAAGAAGATGAAACTACGGACAAATCTAATAAAAATGAAAAAAAATATAAAAAAGATTATTACGTCAATAAAAATTCAAATGAGCAAACATCAATAAATTCTCAGTATAAACCTACAAATGAACAACAAAATCAAGTAAAACCTTCAGTAAAGCCTGAGGAACCGATAACACCGGAAAAACCAGTAGAACCTCCAGTAAAACCTGATGAACCAATAACACCGGAAAAACCAGTAGAACCTCCAGTAAAACCTGATGAACCAACAACACCGGAAAAACCAGTAGAACCTCCAGTAAAACCTGATGAACCAACAACACCTGAAAATCCAGAAGAACCTCCAGTTAAACCTGATGAACCAACAAAGCCTGAAAATCCAGAAGAACCTCCAGTTAAACCTGATGAAGAATCATATGAATCAAATCTAATTAGTAATATAGGTGAAGCAGTAAGTAAAAATGTTTACTATAATGATATTAATATAAAGTAAATTTATTAGTAAGCTTTAATTATAAATAAAAATAACTTAATTTTGATATGTATGATAAATCTATTACATCAAAGTTAAGTTATTTTTTTTTCTTTACTTTGTTGTGTATGAAATGTTTTCATGTATAATTGATGTTTTTGTTTTGATTATAATTTTAATATCTTATTTTAGAGGATTACTTAAATTAAGTCATACCATTATTTTTTTATTCATAAAATTTAAGTAGGACAATAAACAAAAAATTAAAATGTCTATAGGGGGAATAGAACTTGTATAAAGTAGATTTAAATAGTGATTTAGGAGAGAGTTTTGGTTGTTATAAACTAGGTATGGATGAGGAAGTTTTAAAACATATAACTTCAGCAAATATAGCTTGTGGGTTTCATGCAGGAGATCCAATTCAAATGGACAAAACTGTAAAATTAGCGATTGAAAATAATGTGAAAATAGGTGCTCATCCAGGATTTATGGATATTATAGGGTTTGGAAGAAGAGAAATGAAAATTAGCCAAGAGGAAGTTAAGGCTTACGTAAAATATCAATTAGGTGCACTAAATTCTTTCGCTATTTCAAATGGAACAAATATACAACATGTAAAAGCTCATGGTGCTCTTTATAATATGGCAGCAAAAGACTATGAGTTATCTTTAGCTATAGCACAATCAGTATATGAGGTTGATAAAAATATAATTCTTCTTGGACTTGCAAATAGCTCAATTATAGATGCTGGTAAAGATGTTGGTCTGAGGGTTGCAAATGAAGTGTTTGCAGATAGAGCATACAATAGCGACGGAACGTTAGTATCAAGAAGTATTGAAGGGTCTATTATACATGATACAAATATAGCAATAAAAAGAGTTATAAAAATGATAAAAGAAAATAAAGTAGAGGATATAAATGGAAAAGACATAGATATAAAAGCGGATTCTATATGTGTACATGGAGATAACCCTAAAGCTATAGAATTTGTAAAAAGCATAAAATCAGAGCTTATAAAGGAAGGCATAAATATATGTTGCATAAGTGAAGTTATTAAATAATTGGAGGGGTATTTATGTCTAATAAAAAAGATTTAACAGCTCTTATGGGAGCTGCTTTTATAATGGCGACTTCAGCTATTGGACCTGGGTTTTTAACTCAAACAGCTAAGTTTACGGAGTTATATGGAGCTAGTTTTGGGTTTGTAGTTTTAATGACTACTATATTTTTTGTTGGAGCACAGCTTAATGTGTGGAGAATAATAGGAGTATCTGGACTTAGAGGCCAGGACATAGCAAATAAGGTGTTACCAGGATTAGGTTATTTCATAGCCATATTAGTAGGGATAGGAGGACTTGCATTTAACATTGGGAATGTAGGGGGGGCGGCACTTGGAGTAAATGTAATGCTCAATGCAAATATTACAATATCAACTTTAGTATGTGGATTTATAGCAATAGCAATTTTTTTAATAAAAGAATCTGGTCCAATAATAGATAGATTCACAAGATTTTTAGCAATTATAGTAATAGTTGTAGTAGGATATGTTGCTATAATAAACAAACCTGATATGTACCAAGTTGTAAAAGGAGCCTTTATTCCAAAAAACCCAGGAGGATTAATTTTTCCAATAATAACTCTTTTAGGTGGAAGTGTTGGAGGATATATAACTTTTGCAGGAGGTCACAGACTTATTGATGCAGGAATAACAGGTGAAGAAAATTTAAAGGATGTAAACAAATCTTCAGTATTAGGTATAAGTGTAGCAACTATAGTAAGGATTTTATTATTTTTAGCGGTTTTTGCAGTTGTTTCACAAGGAGTAAGTTTAGATCCTGAAAATCCAGCTGCATCAGCTTTTAAGTATGGAGCAGGAAATTTAGGATACAAATTTTTTGGTTTAGTATTATGGAGTGCCAGTATAACATCAGTTATTGGAGCTGCATATACATCTGTTTCTTTCATAAAAACACTTCATCCATTAATAGAAAAACATGAAAATAAATTTATAATTTTATTTATATTTATTTCAACATTAATAATGGCAGTAGTAGGAAAACCAGCAAGTTTGCTTATTTTAGCTGGGTCTTTAAATGGATTGATTCTTCCTATAACTTTAGGGGTTATATTGTTAGCATCTAAAAATAAAGATATTGTAGGTGAATATAAACATCCTAAATGGTTATTAATTTTAGGATGTTTAGTAGTAATAGTTACTGCTGTAGGTGGATTAATATCACTTAAGGATATAGTGAAGTTATTTTAAAAATACTTGCTGGGGGGATGGAATTAGTTATGGAAACAAAATACTTATTAGCAGGAGATAAATCTATAGTAGTTGAATTTGGGGATATTATAGATGAAGAGATAAATAGAAAAGTTATAAATTTAATGAAAAGCATAGAAAAATCCAGTTTAAGTGATTATATATATGAGATGATACCAACATATAGATCTCTTATGATAATTTATAACCCATTAAAAATAGCATTTAATAATCTTATAAACACAGTAAAAGATATGGAAAGTAATTTGGAAATTTTAGAGAAACATGAAAAAAATATAGTTAAGGTACCTGTTTTGTATGGAAATGATTTTGGACCTGATATAGAGACTGTTGCAAAGCATAACGGATTAAAAATTGAAGATGTTATAAAGCTTCATAGTGAAGCTGAGTACTTAGTTTATATGTTAGGTTTTACGCCTGGATTTACATACTTAGGGGGAATGAACAATAAACTCGAGACCCCTAGGTTAGCTAATCCAAGAGTTAAGATACCAGAAGGATCTGTAGGTATAGCAGGAAAGCAGACAGGAGTATACCCTATAGAGAGCCCTGGAGGATGGCAATTAATAGGAAGAACACCTATAAAACTATATGATCCTAAAAGAGAAAATCCTATTTTATTAAAAGCAGGAGATTATGTGAAGTTTATACCTATAACAAAGGATGAGTTTAATAACTTTTAAAATGAAGGGGGGCTAATTGGTGGGAGCTAAAATTTTAAATAAAGGTTTATTAAGTTTAATACAAGGCGGTACTAGAAAAGGATTTCAACAATATGGCGTTCCGGCTTCTGGAGCAATGGATGATTATTCATTAAGAATTGCAAATATACTAGTTGGAAATGATGAATATGAAGCGTGTATAGAAGCATTAATAATTGGTCCAACGATAGAATTCCATCAGAAATCTATTATAGCAATAACTGGTGGGGATTTAGGGCCTATGTTAAATGGAATTAGAATTGATATGTATAGAAGTTATATTGTAAGTAGCGGAGATATATTATCTTTTTCTGGAGTAAAAAATGGATGTAGAACTTATATTGCATTTGGAGGAGGAATAGATGTTCCAATTGTTATGGGTAGTAAGTCAACTTATTTAAAAGGGAATTTAGGCGGATATAAAGGAAGAGAACTTAGGGAGGAAGATTATCTAAAACTTTTAAAATTTGATGGAGACACAAATTCAATTTTACCTAAAAAATATATAAAAGAGTATGATAAAGAAATTATGTTGAGATCAATAATGGGACCTCAAGATAATATGTTTGATTCAAAAAATATAAAAACTTTTTTTAACTCTATATATGAAATAACAAATGAATGTGACAGGATGGGATATAGATTATCTGGGGATAAAATTAATCATTTAAATGGTGCAGATATAGTCTCAGACGGAATAGCATTTGGTGCAGTTCAAATTCCAGGACATGGAAATCCTATTATTATGATGGCAGATAGACAGACAGTTGGAGGTTATACTAAAATAGCTAATGTTATAAGCGTAGACTTATGTAAATTAGCTCAAGGCAAACCAGGAGACAAAGTTAGATTTAAAGAAGTAGATATATATGAAGCACATAGGATTTTAAAAAAATATGAAGATGAAATTTCTGAAATTAAAGATAACATAAACAAATTTGAAGTAATAAATAAAAAATTTTATAGTATAAGTTTAAATGGTGTTAATTACAGAACCATATGTGAAGAAATACATTAATTTTTT
>NZ_LBBT01000148.1 GCF_001006285.1 Paraclostridium benzoelyticum | reverse complement strand
ATAAATCTCTAAGTTCTTGCCTAGTTTTTTCTTTATTAGAAATCTCATTCTCTATTTCTACTTTTTTAGTTTCTAACGTACCTATTTCTTTTAACTTATTTTCATTTTCTAATTTTTCTTTTTTTAATTTTTCGTTATTTTTTTTATTATTTTCTATTTTAAATTTGACTTCATCCAAACTTTTATTTTTAGTAATTAAACTATCTTTTAGTTCATCAAATTCTGCTATCTTAGGTTTTATATCTTCTAAGTTCTTTATTTGTGATTTTAGTTCATCTCTTTCAGGTTCTTTAGCTTCTTCTATTTTTAAGTTTGATTTTGCTATATCAGCTTCTTTATTTAGTCTTTCAATATTTAATAGAGTTTCTTCATATGATTTTTTTCTTTGTTCTAATATATTTTCATTTTCTATTAATTTATCTTCTATGTATTTAACTTCTTTGGCACTTTTACATTTATTTATAGTTTCTTTTTTTATTTCAAATTCTTTTTCTTTATTTATAAGATTTAATAAACTATTATCTATTTTTTCTTTTTCTTTCAATAAATTGTTATTGTTTTCTATTTTTACTTTTTCCTTATTTATAAGTTCTAGTTCATTATATAAAGCTTTATCATCTTCATTTAAATTTTTATAAGCTTCACTATCCTTTGATATAAAATCTTTTAATTTTTCTATAACAAAAGGAAAATCTACATATTCTCCAATGGATATATCATGCTCACCTTTTATATTTTTTAAGTTAGTTTGCATTTCATCCTTACTTTTGTTTCTGTTTTTGCTTAAACTGATAGCTTTTTCTTTGAGATCTATCTGTATTTTTTCAAAATCATAAGTGTTAAATATTTTTCTAAAAATACCTTCTCTTTCTAATGAATCTGCTAATAATAATTTTTTAAACTCACCCTGTGGTAGCATAACAATTTGTTTAAACTGATCTCTAGTTATACCCAATATCTCAATTAATTTATTTGTTACATTAGTAACTTTAGTTATAACCTTTCCATCTGGTAATGTAAGTGTTGCATCTGCACTTTTTTCTGTAAATCCTTCACCTCTTGATTTTTTCTTTTTTTGCTTTGGAACTCTATTTACTATATATCGTTCACCTTTTAATTCAAATTCTAATTCAACAAAAGTTTCTACATCATCATCTGCAAAATGACTTCTCAAAGAGTCTGTCTCTCTTGACTCTCCGCTAGCCTCTCCGTATAAGGCATAGCTTATAGCATCAAATATAGTAGTTTTACCTGCTCCTGTTTTTCCTGATATCACAAATATGTTTCTACCATTTAATTCTTCAAAATCTATAACTTGCTTATCTGCATATGGTCCAAAGGCACTTATGGTTAACTTTATAGGTCTCATTATTTCACCTCACTTTTTAAAACTTCATTTATAGTATTCATTAAAACTACTTCTTTTTCTTCTGTATAATCTCCGCTACCTAAATCTTCATAAAACTCTTTAAATAGCTCTAGCTTACTTTTTCTCTTATATTCACCTTTTGCTGAAGTTTTATCTTCACTAATTTCCCTTTTTCTCTCTCTTGTTATTAACATAGTATTTGGATAAACTGCTCTTAACTTTTCCATTGGATTTATAAGTTCTCCATCATCTGTTAATATAGCTTGTATATAATCTTCTTTTCCTTCTTCTAATTCTCTAGCTTCCTCTATTAAGTCTTCTATATTCCCTTTTATAACTCTTAAATCTCTTACTGGCTTTAAACATTTAAAATCTATATTTATTGCATCTTTATTGTTTATATCTAATATGTATACTCCTTTTTTTTGTTTAACTTCTGAGAAAGAATACTTTAATATTGATCCTGAGTACTTCATTTCTTCTCTTCCAATTTTTTGTCTTCCATGAAGATGACCTAGAGCTACATAATCAAAGTCATCAAATATTTTACCATCTATTAAATCTGTCCCTCCTATTGATAGAGGTCTTTCAGATTCTGATGTTTCAAGATTTGCTACTTCATATTTATTTTCAATACACTCTATTGCATCTTCTCTTTTCATAGTAACGTATCCATGTCCTACTAGGATATTTACTTCTTCATAATTTATATCTTCCTTAATTTTTTCTACTACAAATTTCATTGCATCATTATGGCTTTTAATTTCTTTTTCATCTGAAATTTTTCTTGTTAATGCAGGATCCTTATATGGAATTAAATAAAAGTTTACATTTTTTTCTCCATCTTTTACAACTACATGCTTGTATAGTTCATCGTCTCTACCCGCTATATATAATCCGTGCTTTTCTAAAATTTGACTTCCAAAGCTTAGTCTTTCTCCACCATCATGATTTCCTGATATAGCCAATACTTTTACTTTTTTATCAATTATTAAATTACTTAAAGTTTCATTTAATAATTCTACAGCTTCCACAGGCGGAATTGACCTATCGTATACATCCCCTGCTATTATAAGTACTTCTGGCTTTTCTTTTTCTATTAAATCTATTAATCTATTTAAAATGTATTTTTGATCTTCAATCATTGAAAATTCATTTACTATTTTCCCAATATGCCAATCACTTGTGTGAATAATTTTCATAAATTTCCTCCTTAAGATTTTATATAATTGATTATATCATAAAAAGCCTTCATTTAAATGAAGGCTTATTTATTATGTATCACTTTCTAATTCTTCGATAAAAGCATCTACAATATTTGAATCAAATTGAGTCCCTGAGTTTTTTCTTAATTCTTCTATTGCTTGTTTTTTTGACATTGCTTTTCTATATGCTCTATCACTTGTCATTGCATCAAATGAATCTACAACAGATATTATCCTTGACAATAATGGGATTTCCTCTCCTTTTAATCCTAATGGATATCCATTTCCATCGTATCGTTCATGGTGAGTTAAAATCCCATAAGCTACATGAGATAAATCAGGTGTGCAATTAGCTATTCTAAATCCTTTTTCACTATGATTTTGGATTAAACCATATTCCTCTTGAGTAAGAGGTCCCGGTTTTTCTATTATGCTTTCACATACCCCGATTTTTCCTATATCATGTAGATATGCCAATAGTTTTAACTCTCTAATTTGTTTATTATTTAAGTTTAATTTTTTTCCTATTTTGTATGCATATTCTACAGTCCTACTAGTATGATCTCGTGTTTCTAAACTCTTTTCCTCTAGTGTTTTTTGTAGAGATTTCATTATGTAATTTTTTCTACTCTCTTTTGATAGTAACTTTTCTTGATACATTGTATCTTCTGCTTCTTTTATTAAATCTTCTATGCTTAATTTATTGTCAACTTTTGTTGAGACTCCTAATGCTATACTTATTTTCATGGAATAGTTACTAGCCTTTTTACAATTTTCTAAAATAGTATTATATGTACTTTGGGCACAAATAGAATTTGTGTTTGGCATAAGAATTACAAATTCATCTCCACCCCATCTAAAAATAAGATCCCTTTCATTACAACTATTTTTTAAAATTTCTGAAATTTTTATAATCAATTTATCCCCTTCTAAATGGCCTTTTGTATCATTTAATTTTTTTAATCCATTTGCATCTCCAATTATCATACTTAGAGGATAAAATTTTTCATTATTTAAAATTTTTATTTGTTCTTCAAAATATGCTCGATTAAAAAGTCCCGTTAATTTATCTGTATAACTCATTTGTCTTAACATATTTTCTAATTCTTTTCTTTTTGTTATGTCTCTTGATACGCCTACTACGCCTACTACTTCATTTCTTTTATTTATTACAGGTGTTTTTATACTTTCAAAATATGTAACTTCGTTTTTACTATTTTTTATTTTTAATTTAGAATATATATTTTTTTTACTTTCTATCGCTTCTTTATCTTTTTTTATAAGATACTCTGATAAGTTTTTATCTTCACTTAGTTCTAAATCTGTTTTTCCTATAACATAACTTTTATCTCTTTCATAAAACCTTTCAAAGAAAGCATTATTTCCTCCTACATATTTCCCTTCTATATCTTTATAAAACACTATGTCTGGTATGCTGTTTATTATAGTTTCCATTAAGTTCTTTTGATAAATATTGTCTTCTTCATATTGTTTAAACTCTGATATATCGTGTATTATACCTGTTACTACAATTATTTCTTTGTCTTTGTCAAGTACAGGGGTTAAATAAGCTTTGGTTATTTTGTTTTTATGCTTATTTTCAAATGTCATAGGTTGTTTGCTGTCTAGTACTTTTTTATAGTTCATATCAAACATTTTAGCTATTTCTACAGGGTATATATCTTTATTGAATTTACCTATGATATCTTCTTTCTTTATTTCTTTACTTATATATGTGTCTTTAAATTTTTGGTTTATATCTAGAAATGCTCCTTCTTTTGATTTTATCCATATAGGTATAGGCAGCGTATTGAATATTAAATCCATTAAATTTTCTTTCATAATTTTTTCCTACTTCCTTTTACATATCATATCACTTATATATTACTTTAAATCATATATTTTTTCATTTGGTAAATTTTGGTTTAAAAAGTAATTATATATATTACGAT
>NZ_LBBT01000147.1 GCF_001006285.1 Paraclostridium benzoelyticum | reverse complement strand
TTATTAATTATTGCATCAACTATATATTTGCTAGCATTTCCATCACCATATGGGTTGCATGCTTTTGCCATAGAATCATAAACAGATTGATTTGTTAATAATTCCTTTGTCATATTATATATTGTTTCTTCTTCAACTCCTGCTAATTTTAAAGTTCCAGCATCTATACCTTCAGGCCTTTCTGTTGTGTCTCTCAGTACTAGTACAGGCTTACCTAAAGATGGAGCCTCTTCTTGAATTCCACCACTATCTGTCATTATTATATAAGCTTGATTCAAGAAGTTATGGAAATCTAATACTTCTAAAGGCTCTATTAAGTGAACCTTACCACTATCTCCAAATATTTCATTTGCAGTATCTCTAACTAAAGGATTTAAATGAATTGGATATACAACTTGAATATCTTCAAACTCATCTACTATTCTCTTTATCGCTTTAAACATACCTTTCATATTTTCTCCTAAATTTTCTCTTCTGTGAGCTGTTAAAAGTATCATTTTGTCATTTCCTAATTTTTCAATAACTTCATGCTTAAAATTTTCTTTAATAGTAGTTTTAAGTGCATCTATAGCCGTATTTCCTGTTACATATATATCCTCTTCTTTTTTTCCTTCTTTTAATAAATTTTCCTTTGAATTTTCTGTCGGAGCGAAGTGCATATCTGCTATAACTCCTGTAACTTGTCTATTTACTTCCTCTGGATATGGTGAATATTTGTCATACGTTCTTAATCCAGCTTCAACATGCCCTACCGAAACTTGATTGTAAAAAGCAGCAAAACTTCCTGATAAAGTAGTTGTAGTATCTCCATGGACTAATACTATGTCAGGTTTAACTTCTTTTATAACTTTATCTAGGCTTTGCAGTGCTCTAGTTGTTATATCAACTAAAGTTTGACCTTGCTTCATTATATTTAAATCATAATCTGGTTCAATATTAAATGTATCTAATACCTGATCCAACATTTGTCGATGTTGAGCTGTAACACAAACTATACTTTCTACTTCATTTCTACCCTCTAATTCTTTAACTAAAGGCGCCATCTTTATAGCTTCTGGTCTAGTCCCAAATACTGTCATAACTTTTAATTTTTTCATATTTTCTCCCTACTATATTAAATATTTTTTGTATTAAACATATACTAGCTTCATATAATATAATATGATATATATTGCTTTGGAGGTGTCTTATGGAAAAACATCTTTTAACTCATAGAAACTTAGAACATAATGAAATTCTATTATATTCTAAACATATAAGTAGTTTTATGAATCTTAAAGAAAATAAGCTCTATAAAAAAAATCATATATACGAATCAAATGATATTGTTTATTTAAAAAACATACTACTAAATATATTAAATTTAAGTTAGTGTGCATAACTATAAATATATACCTAGGGATTCCCTAGGTATATATTTATAGTTTATACACTTTATGATTTATATCTAAAATATTTCTAGTGTCATATATTATCTTATTTTTTAATAAGTTAATATTTTCTTTTATATGACTATGTGCAACTAATATTACTACAATCTCTACATCATTTATAAATGTTTCAAAATTATTAAATTGATTTTCAAATTTTTTATCCTTTATCCATGGATCATATATTTTTACACCTTCTATATGATTTTGTTGCATTAAGTCCATAAGTTGAAGGGTTGGACTCTCTCTCATATCATCAATATTTTCTTTATATGTCATTCCATATAAACCTACCTTTTTAAAACTATCTATATTGTTTTCATTCATTATATTTTGAATTCTTTCTAATACGTACTTAGGCATAGAATCATTTACAACCCTTGCAGATAATA
This sequence comes from Paraclostridium benzoelyticum, assembly GCF_001006285.1. Taxonomy (GTDB): domain Bacteria; phylum Bacillota; class Clostridia; order Peptostreptococcales; family Peptostreptococcaceae; genus Paraclostridium; species Paraclostridium benzoelyticum. The sequence goes on along the minus strand of NZ_LBBT01000147.1, from coordinate 76,084 downwards.
TAGTATGTACTATTTCTGGGTAATCACCTACTAAAAACCAAGGGTCTACAGATATACAATGTCCTCCTACACCCGGCCCTGGTTGAAGAATATTTACCCTCGGATGCTTGTTGGCTATCCTTATAAGTTCATAAACATCCATACCTTCTGACCTACAAATTTTAGCTAATTCATTAGCAAATGCTATATTTATATCTCTGAAAGTATTTTCAACAACTTTGCTCATTTCAGCAGTTTTTATATCTGTAACAACAATTTCTCCTTTACAGAAATTTTTATACCATGATTTAACCTCTTCTCCAATAGTTCTATCATCTGCACCTATAGTTCTTGAATTGTGTTCTAATTCATAAACCATATTTCCTGGAATTATTCTCTCTGGAGCATGAACTAAATGAATATCTGCTCCTATAACTAATCCCTTTTCCTCTACTAAAGGTCTTATATGTTTATCTATAGTTCCTGGAGATACAGTTGATTCTATTACAACTATACTTGGAATTTTACATGTCTCTAATACTGTATTTACAGCTTTTATTACATATGATGGATCTATCTTTTTGTTTTCCTCTATATATGGAGTAGGAACAGTTATTATATACTTATCAGTTTCTACGTATTTATCTGAAAATTTTATTCCACTTCTTACAGCTTTTTCGTATAAATTTTCTAATCCATTTTCTTCAAATGTTAATTTGCCCTTATTTAAAGTTTCTACTAAGTTTGTATTTAAATCAGTTCCTATTACATCTACATTATTAGCTGAAAACATTAATGCTGTAGGTAATCCAATATATCCTAATCCTATTATATTTAACATATGCTTTTAATCCTTTCAATTTTCATTTACTTATTGATAATATTTGCTGTAACTATTTATTTTTTAATCATCCTTTTCATTTAAGCGATATTGCTTAGAAAATACTAAAACTATGAAAATAAATATTATTAAATCTAGTTTTCCTCTTATAAATGTATCAATGTCTGAATACATTACATTAAACCCCCATAATATAAGTAACTTAGCTCTTAAGAATATATATATATAATTTCCTTTTCGAGTAGATAAATTATTTAAAAACCTACTTATTACTCCAAAAAGAAATGTATGTATAATTAATCCAATAATACCTATTTGATAATATCCGTAGGAAATAACATCAACTGGTATACCTGCATTAACTTGGTGATTTGCTGTATTTATTTCATGCAGCATAACAGGTGATCCAAAGCCTAACTTGAAGAAAATTAAATCAGGCAAAAACTGAATTACTGACATAATATAATCTATAAAAAACCTAAATGACCCTTCTGCAAATTTAACTACATTGAAAACATTTATATAAGGGAATGAAAATTCTATAGCAAAGTCTTTAACCGAATCAATTAATGTTTTATTTTCTACTATTTTAATTCCAGTAAAACTTGATCCGTATGCTAAATATCCAAATAAAACATCCAAATATTTAACTCCTATGATACCTATAATTAATATAGGTACTATATACCTTGATTTATTATCTTTTAAAATTTTAAATACAATAAATGTAGCTAAAAATAAGAATACAGGCATTCTTCCTGCATTTATCAGTAGATAATACAAACTAATAATAGCAGTAATAATAAACATTATTTTATATGAATTTTTAGATTTATTATCTATTTTTAAAATATAATATAAATTGCAACTAGCTATTATAAGTGGAAAAAACACCTTTATAAAGGATCCACTAATTTGATCAGCTCCATACATTCTATACAGCTCTGCACTTTCTAATGTATTTGATATTCCTCCTAATTTAATAGTATAAATACATAAGCTAGCTGTAGATATTATAAATGTTATAATTGCAGATATAGCTACTACTTTTTCATCAATGCTATAATATTTTTCACTATCTATTTTGATATTTTTTTTATTTAACATAAAGTACACTAAATTTTTATAATAAAATCCAGCTACTATGCATATATAACCTAACGCACACAATAGTAATGTAGATAAAAATTGTTTATCATTATTAAAACTAACGTTAGAAATTATACCTCTATCCAAATTTGTAGAAAAATCTAAATTTAATATTAAAATAGGAATTATTACAAATGCAATACTATACCCAATGTTAATTACTGTTAACAAATCAATTTTTGAATATTTTTTTCTAAAAGTCTCAGTAAAAATTATAGTCATTCCCAATACAATATATAAAAATGTCAATAGTACTTTATTCATAACTTAACTCCTTAAAATTTTATATAATTAGATATTCTCAAGTTTTGATAATAAATCTTGAACTACATTTGTCCACTCAAATTTATTACTTCTACATGTCCATTCTTTTTTGAATCCTCTGGATAAAATATTTATAATTTCACTTTTTAATTCATTTGACCTATTTTCACATATAGGCCCTCTCTCTATTTCTTTCATAAATAATTTTAAAGGATCTTGTTGATCTCCCAGTATTGTAAATATAGCTTTATCTGTTCCTAAGTAATCATACACTTTTCCTGGCATTTGATTGCTATTTTTATTTCCAAATAAAAGTAACACATCACTAAAATTCATATACTTTAATGCTTCATCAAAAGATTTTCTTGGCAATAAATTTATAATATCTAAATCATCGAATTTTTCTACATTATCTATATTGTCTATTCCTCCTAATAGGATAATATTTAACTTTTTATATAATTCAATATTGTTATGTTTGATATCTCTTATAGCTCTTATAAAGGGATTTATATCTCTTAATTTTGTGAATATTTCTCCTGCATGTAAAATATTTATTTTATCTTTGTTTATTTCCTTAGGCATATCATCTGAATTTATGTGTTTATATAAATTATCATCATATCCCCTATAAACAATATCTGCATTGTTTTTATCTATAATAAATTTTTCTCTATACAACTTCATACATTCTTTTGTTGTAAAGAAGTGCTTTTCTGCTAATTTTACGACTTTTTTTTCCATTATTTTTTCAATTTGCTTTCTTATATATGGAATTTCAGATCTATTCGGATCAAATGTCCATGGATCACTCCAATAAGCTACCCATCTAACATTTTGAAACTTTTGTTTTAAATTATATGCAACTAAGTGAGACGATGGGGTTTCATGCATTGAAAATATTAAATCTATTTTATCACTTTTAATAATGTCTATACCTAGCTTAGATGCACTATTCTTCCAAACCATATAACTGTCTGGTATAGCCAGGTAACTTTTTATTTCTCTCCTTAATTTACTTTTTATATTTTCTTTGCTTTTTTGATTTATCTGTGCTGTTCTATTAATATTTTCTTCTTTTTTTTGGTAAAATTTATTATATAATATCCCTAATCCGCACCTATAAACTTTTATACTTTCATCTATTCTATTTTCTAATGATTTATCATAGTTAGAAAATTGATTAGGAAAATCAACTGTTAATACACTTACTTTATGTCCTAATTTTGCCATATAGTTAGCATAATATAAACTTCTTATGCTTCCTGATACATTCACTGGAGGATAGCACGTTGTTATAATTAATATATTTATATAAATCACCTCATTAATCTAAATCTATTTTTATATTTTCATACATATCACTTAATCTTTTCTCCATTATTTCCCATTTATATTTAGTTTCATAAAGCTTTCTGCTATTACTTGCCATAATATTGTATATATCTTCATCTTCTAACAATGTTTTAAATGCATTTTCAAGGGATTTTTCATTAAACTCACAACTTAATCCTATATTTTCTTCTACTATAATTTTATCTATTCCTGTATTTTCACATACAATTATAGGTTTTTTACACATCATGGCTTCATATAGTTTATTTGGAGAAGAATATCTGTGATTTGGAACACTTGGATCATAACAAGCAAAAACTACATCCGAGTTTATAGTATTTTGTATTATATCTTTATAAGCTAGTTTTCCTATAAATTTTATATTTGAAAAATTTTCATCATATTTTTTACACTTTTCTTCAATAGGTCCAAATCCAGCTACTATTAATTCCCAATCTTGATTTCTAGAGCATATTTTCATCGTTTCTTCAATCATTCTATTATCAGATAATATCCCACCATAAAATATTCTTTTTTTTCGTTCTAACTTTTCTTTACTTTTTTTCAAATTATCTGAAGTTTTTGGAGTATTATGTACAAATAACAAATTTTTAGGTTTGCTTCCTGAAATTTGTTCTATTCTACTTTCGTTAACTAAAATAGTAAATTCTGATTTTTTTATAGCAAAGAAATCTATCTTTTTTACTAGTCCTCTTAGCTTTTTAGGTACTGAAAATGCATCAACATAGAAATCGAATATATCATATACATATTTTTTTTTAAATATTAAGTTCATAAATACCGCCGGTAATACAGTATCAAAGTCACATGCATGTATTAAGTCATATTTCTTTCTATTTTTTATTAGCCACAACAAGATTTCTTTATTCCATTTAATCAAAGGTCCCAAGTTTTTAAGTCCTGCTCCAAACCCTGCCTTTATATTAAATCTATATGCCTCAGCTTCTCCATTATATAATGGTATTTTTTCTCTATCTACATTTGAATCAGTTTTTTCTCTATTCCACGCTAGTGCTATAGGTGTATATCCACTTTTAATTGCTACAGACATTTCTTTTTCAACTCTAGGATCTGGATCGATGGGATTAGACCTCATGTATATAATTTTCATATCTCCCTCCCTATATTTTTTTGTTCTCATATAATTTATCTACTACGCTTATATACTTTGAATAAATTTGTTCCATTTCTTTTTGTATATTTTCCATATCATAAGACTTTATATTTTTTAAGCTTTGCTCTGAAAATTTTAATTTTAAATCATCTTCTCTATAGATTTTCTCTATAGATTTTTCAAATTCAATTATATTATCTAAAGGTAAAACATATCCATTTTCATTGTTTATTACTAAGTCTCTATTGCCTCTACAGTTACTAACAACTAATGGTAATCCTGTTGCCATAGCTTCCATAATATTAACTGGCAAACCTTCTTGTCTTGAAGTTGATATACATACATCTGATAAAGACATTAAATTTGTTATATCATTTCTATATCCTAAAAATTCTATGTTATTCTTTATATTTAACTTAATAACTGTTTCTTTATATTGTTTTTCTAACTCTCCAGTTCCAACTAATAATAGTTTTATATTTGGAATTCTATCCTTCAATTTTTTAATAATTTTTATTGCTGTGTCTTGATTCTTCCTGTAACTTAATTCTCCAACATAAATTAATATAAAATCACTATTTTTATATCCATACTTACTTCTTAGTTCTAATTTATTCTTTTTTATTTGTGGTTTAAACTTATTTAAATCTATACCGACTCCATGAATATGCTGTACATCCTTTATCTTCAACCTATTTTTTGCCAAATAAAAATCTTCATTATTAATAGTTATAATACAATCTGTATATTTACCAAAAAATTTTTCAAAATTATAGTACATTATCCAATTTTTCTTCGGAGCTCCCTCAAAAAAATGTAATCCATGAGCTGTGTATAGCACCTTTGTTCCTCTTTTTCTTGTTTCTTTTGATGCTAATCTTGTTATAGCACCTCCTGATGGAGACTGACAATGAATTAATTCAAAATCTTCTTTTCTAAATAATTTTTTTAATTGTTTTAAAGCTCTTAAATTTTGAATACTAAATGGATTTCTATCAAAATCTATTTGATGTTTTATTACATTTGGGTTATCAAATTTGTCTATCTCTTCATTAAAATTTGCAGCTATGTGAACTTCATGTCCCATATTTAACAACACTTTATAGTCACTCTGTCCAAATATTCTAAAGTGCCTACCTAGGTGTGCCGTAACTAAAACTTTAGCCATACTAAAACGCTCCCATTCTCACTTATTAAAAAATAATTTATTATCTAACTTTCTTATGAAAACTATTTATTGAGCTTTCTACTCTGAAACCATTTGATATATAAAAATTCAAAGCTCCTAAATTATCAATCTGAGTTCCCACAAAAACATTTTTAATATTTTTCTTATTAAAATTCATAAGTGCATAGTTGATCAGCTTTTTTCCAATCCCTAAACCTTGATAGTCTTTATTAATTCCTACTAAACTTATAACTCCATCTAATTCTCTATCACTAATCCTATTCCTATATATGCAACTTATAAACCCTATTAATTTATCTTTATATGTAACTCCTATAACATCAACAGACTTACTTCTTATTTCATTTTCTATCCATTTCTTATATAGTATATTTGCATCTTCATTTCTCAAATTAGGATCTTGAAAAAATCTACCATGTTTATATAAATTATCAATAATATCTAATACGTCTTCTAAATTTGTTTCATTTAAAACACCAAAATCATAATCTTTATTAATATCAATTAAAATATTATCATCAATATTTTTCTTTAATGTTATTATAGAGTCCATTAAATTGTATCTGTTTTTTTCTAAAATATGCATACTAGAATATGAGTCTGTTTTTACCTTAGTAAATAAACAATCGTAGTTTTCTACTTTAGCAACCTCATCTATATTAGTTACTATACTATCTGTCAAATCACCATAGCATAATTCCATCGAACCTATTTTTTTATTAAAAATTTCACTATCCCATTTAAGATTTTTAATCTTCGCTATTGATTTAATATTTCCATTACTGTTTTCAATAAAATAAATTGAATCTTCTTCTATATAATTTATGTATTCAAGTAAAAGCATTTTACTTTCTTTTCCACTTCTTATATTTATCATTTTTTACCTCATACTTTAAATATTTTTAGCTTCTTCAACTTCTTCATGTTCTACAGATTTGTTTACACCTTCACTTTTTAAAACAGAAAGCGCCGTCTTAATTAATATTTGAACATCTAGTAATATAGAATAATTTTCAATATAAAATATATCCATCTCTATTCTATTTTTCCACTCAATATTATTTCTGCCATTACACTGGGCATAGCCTGTAACTCCAGGTTTAACTAATAACTTTCTTTTGTCAAAATCTGTATATAGCTCATAGTGATCTGGCAAATCAGGTCTCGGTCCTATAAAGCTCATTTCTCCTTTTAATATGTTAAATATTTGTGTCAATTCATCCAGGCTCGTTTTTCGTAAAACATTACCAACCCTAGTAACTCTAGGATCGTTATCACTATTGAATGTAGACCCATCTTCATTCCTTATGTCAGGTGCATTTACATACATAGTTCTAAATTTATATATTTCAAATATATTTCCATTCTTCCCAAGTCTTTTTTGTTTGAATATAATAGGTCCTCTACTATCAAGTTTTATAGCAAATGCGATAATTAATAATATTGGAGCTAATAAAATTAATAGTATTAAGCCAAAAACTTTATCTAAAACATTTTTAATAAACATTAAAATCCTCCATAAAATCTTTTTCTTTTTTATTACTCCAATATTTTGTCTAGTGTATTTACTATATACTCAACTTGTTCTAGAGTTAAGACACTATTAAGTGGCAATGTTATTTCATTTTTATACATACTAAATGCATTAGAATAGTTTTCTATGTTAAATCCTAAGTTTTTATATGCTGTTAATAATGGAAGTGGCTTGTAATGAACATTAGTTGCAATTCCTGCCTCAGCCATTTTCACTATGACTTCATTCCTAAATACTTCATCTTTTCCTGTTAATCTAATTAAATATAAATGACCACTAGATTTATAATCATCATCGAAATGTTTAAGTACTTCCACTCCATCAATTTCATTTAATAGTTCATCATATTTATTTATAATTGCTTTTCTGTAATTAAGTAATTCTTCATACCTGCTTAATTGACCTAATCCTATCGCTGCCATTATATCTGTCATATTGCATTTGTATGCAGGTTCTATTATGTCATACTCCCAAGATCCGATTTTAGTCTTAGCTAATGCATCTTTTGTTTGTCCATGAAGTGATAAACAATTATATTTTTTGTATATTTCTTCATCATCAATTCCATCTATGCTCTTCCAAGTAACAGCTCCACCTTCTGCTGTAGTAAGATTTTTAACAGCGTGGAAAGAAAAGCTTGTAAAATCAGCTATACTTCCACTCATTTTACCTTTGTAAATTGCACCAAATGAGTGTGCTCCATCAGCTATTACAGCTACTCTTCCTATGGACTTTTGTATTTCATTATTTGATTTAAATAAGTCTTTTTTGCTATTAGCAACTTCAAAAATCTTATCGTAATCACAAGGTACTCCTGCTAAATCAACACATATAACAGCCTTTGTTTTTTCTGTTATAGCTTCACTTAATTTTTTATAATTCATTTGGTATGAACCTTCTGCTGTATCAACTAAAACTATCTTTGCACCAACATGATGTATAACACTTGCCGATGCAGTATATGTATAGGCACTTGTTATAACTTCATCTCCTGGTCCTATTCCTAAAACTCTTAATGTCATTTCCATTCCTGCAGTGGCAGAGTTTAAACATATAGCTCTATTTGTTGTGCAGTAATCCGCTATCTTTCTTTCAAATTCCTTAGTCTTTGGACCTGTTGTAATCCATCCTGATTTTAATACTTCTACAACATTATTTATTTCAACATCCGTTATATCTGGTGGTGAAAATGGAATATTCATATTTTATGCCCCCTTAAGTGATTTATCATTTGCTTCTTCAGGTCTTATATAAGTAGTAACTAATTCTCTCATAACACTATCAATTAGCTCTACTTCTTCTTTATCAACTATAGACTTTAAAATCTCTAAATGCATCTTGCATCTTTCTGAATCAAAATCTATCGGTTTACCAATAAATATCTTCTTATGATCAGTGTTAGTTAATCCTTCCTCTGACATAAGTAACTCTTCGTATAACTTTTCTCCTGGTCTAAGCCCAGTAAACTTAATCTTTATATCTACATTTGGTTCAAATCCGCTAAGTCTAATTAAATTATCTGCTAAATCAACTATCTTAACTGGATCTCCCATATCAAGAACAAATATCTCTCCACCTTTAGCCATAGCTCCTGCTTGTATAACAAGTTGAACGGCTTCTGGTATTGTCATAAAATATCGTATAATATCTGGGTGAGTTATAGTTACTGGTCCACCTTCTTCAATTTGCTTTTTAAATAATGGAATAACACTTCCGTTACTTCCAAGTACATTTCCGAATCTAACTGCTACAAACTCTGTTTCACTTTTTTCATTCATAGTTTGTATTATCATTTCTGCTGCTCTTTTAGTTGCACCCATTATATTAGTTGGATTAACAGCTTTGTCTGTAGATATAAGTACAAATCTTTTAACTTTGTATTTATCTGCAAGTGTTGCTACATTTCTAGTTCCAAATATGTTATTTTTTATAGCCTCACTTGGACTTTTTTCCATAAGCGGAACATGCTTATGAGCTGCTGCATGGAATACTGCATCAGGTCTATACTTATTAAATATTTCATCCATACGCTTTTCTTCTCTAATTGATGCTATTATAGTTTTAAGATTTAAACTGCTACCGTATTTTCTTATTAACTCTTGTTGAATTGCGTATGCGTTATTTTCGTAGTTATCAAGTATTATAAGTTGTTTTGGATTAAAACTTGCTACTTGTCTACATAGCTCACTTCCAATACTTCCTCCGCCACCTGTTACTAAAACTACTTTATTTTGTAGATATTCACTCATTTCAGCTAAATTTACCTTTATTGGTTCTCTTCCTAATAAGTCCTCAATTTGAACATCCCTGATTTTTTTTATATCTACTTTTCCATCAATAATTTCGTATACACCAGGTATTGTTCTTAATTTACATTTTGTCTGTTTGCAAATTTCTATAATATGTTTTTTTTCATGTTTACTTATTTTAGCGATTGCTATTATGATTTCATCAATATCATATTTTTCTACTAGGTCATGTACATCTTTTATATTTCCTAAAATAGGTATATTATGTATTCTTCTACCTTTTTTACTTACGTCATCATCTAATATTCCTATAGGTTTTTTTAAAAGTTGAGGATTATTTTTAAGTTCTTGGATTACCATCTCGCCTGCACTTCCTGCTCCTACAATAAGTACATTTGAAGATTTTTCTTTCAAACCACTTCTTATTAAAACTCTTCTGCCCGTTCTATAAAGAAGTCTTGTTCCTCCTGTTAATGAGATAGTTAATATCGTGTTTAAAATGTAAAAAGTTATTGAAAATTGTATTCCCATAAATAGGTGTATTAAATAAGTTGTTATTACTGATAATGTACACGCAAATACTATTGCAATTAGTTCTTCTTCTCCTGCATATCTCCATAAGCTGTGGTAACATCTACACAATGATAAAGTTACTATACTTACAAATATATAAATTGAGATTGCTCCCATAGCTATATGCTCTAGTTCGTATTGTGAGTATATTATCCAAGTAGAAACTATAAATGATAACACCATACATGCTATATCTGTTCCAACTAAAATTAGTTGTCTCATTCTGTACTTACCTAATAAATTTTCTAATACACTTTCTTTTTCTGGGGCTGCGATTTCAGTCTCCATAAAACTAATCCCCCTTTTTAATATAAATTTTTTAAATTTTAATATAAAGTTTCTTAGGTAGCATCCGTAATATATATTTATAAGGGTGCTACCATAACCCCTAAGCAATAATTTTTCAAATTTTCATAATGTTAAACTTGTTTGGTGCACTAAAATTTTCGCCGATTTTAGTGCATAAATTTTTTACGCAACGGACAAAGTCGTTGGCGACATGAGCGAAGCGAATTTTAGTGTTTCTTCTTTTTCTTTTTAGAAACTCTGCTTGAATCACTTTGTTCATAATAATAGCTATAGTACCCATACGAACCATTTTTTTCTATATACTTATTAAGTACGGCACCAATTACATTAGCTTTAACTTTTTCTAGTCTTTCTTTTGATATTTTTGCTCTTTCTGTTTCTACATCTTTAGCTCCAACTACCAAAATTGTTCCATCTGCATAGTTAGCTAAAACCCCTGCATCCATAATAATCCCTATTGGTGGTGTATCTATAAATATATAATCGTAATAATCTCTTAGTACATCTATAAACTCTCTCATTTTTTTAGATTCTAACATTTCCCCTGGATTTGGAGGTATCGTCCCTGCTGTTAAAATTTGAAGATTTTCTAATTCCGTGTTTTGAACACATTGTTTTAACTCTTTTTTTCCTGCTAACACATCAGTTAAGCCTAGTGCATTAGGTTTAGTAAACATTTTGTGAACACTTGGATTTCTAAGATCTGCATCTATTAATAAAACTTTTTTTCCTTCTAAAGAAGCAAAACTAACAGCTAAATTAGATGAAACTGTTGTTTTTCCCTCATCTTGTTTAGAGCTTGTTATTACTATCGTTTTCATTTCATTGTCAAGTTTGGAAAACTGTATATTAGTTCTAATACTTCTATAGCTTTCCGCTATTGGTGATTTAGGATCATTAAATGTTGTTATATTTATCATCTTATTTACCACCTTTCTTACCTTTATTTTCATGAGGTACTACTCCTAGTAGTGGCAATCCTAAGTGTTTTTCTATATCTTGAGGTACTTTTATTTTATTATCTAGATACTCAAGTAAGAATATAACAAATAAAGATATCATTATTCCTAGTACTGCAGCTATTGCCACATTCATTGCTTTATTTGGTTTTATAGGTGTTTTTGGTACAATTCCTTTGTCTATCACCTTTACACTGTTAGCTTTTGTTATTCGCTTAACTTCCTTAGTAAATGCTTTTGGTATAGCGTTTGCTATATCAGACGCTCTTTGAGGATTTGTATCTTGTACTGATACTGAAATTATTTGAGTGTCATTAACTGACGAGACGTTTATTTTATCGGCTATTTCTTCGTAACCACCTTTTATACCTAGTGATTTTGTTACTTCATCTAATACAGCCTTTGACTTTATTATTTCTCCATAAGTTACTGCTAGCTTTTCAGAAACGTTTATCTGGTCAGTTGTTATGACATCTGTTCCAGGTGCTTTATCGCTATTTACCAAAATTGTTGTATTTGATTCATACACTGGACTTAGTACAAAAAAACTTATGATTCCGCTTACTATTACTGCTACTGATGTTATTAAAACTATTATCCATGCTCTTTTTTTGATAATCTGAAAATACTCTTTTAAGTCGATAGTCTCTTCCATTTTTCCCTCCATTTTCTTGTTTTTCTGCTTGTTTTCTTCGTTTTTCTGCTTGTTTTCTTCGTTTTTCTGCCTATTTTGATCTATTTTACGTGCTATATATTAGCATTTTAATCCATATTTGTATATAGTTTCTACAAAGGCTCTCTTTATTTTACATATATCGACTTTTTCAGAATATTCTTTAGCGTTTTTTCAACATTTCTTTTTTTAAGCTTAAATAATTTATGATTAATTCATATTTGTTGATAACTTATGAAGTATAGTCACATCAAAATATTAGTGAAAGTAAAAAATTACATTTTGTCTTCCGTACTAGTTTGAGAATCATTATTTTGTGAGTTATCAGTACTATCATTTCCTCCATTTGTATTGCTTCCGTTATTACCTTCAGTGCTACTATTGTTATCTCCGCTAGATCCATTATTTGAATCAGTATTATTATTATTCGAATTGTTATTGTTATTGTTACTGCTATTGTTTGAGTTGTTACTTGAATTATTGTTGTTATCTGGTTTACTAGTAGTGTTATTATTCGAATTACTATTATTATTGCTTGGTTTACTTGGCTTGCTAGGCTTTGTTGTAGTTTGAGGCTTTTCTTGAGTTTCTTTTTTAGGTTCTTCTTTTTTTACTTCAGAACTATTTTGAGGTATTTCTTTTTTAGGTTCTTCCTTTACTTCTGAAACAGTTTCTTTTTCAACTTTGTTATTTATTATTAGTTTCCCATCTTCTATATCAAAATTTAATAAATTAGCACTTTTTAAAAACTCTGGAGATACATATACCTCTTTATTTTCGTATATTGGTTTTGTATCTATTGGAATTTTGTATCCGTTTATTTCTTTTTCTTCTAATGGATAGTAATTTTCATCTACTTTTGCAAAAGATGATTTATTTTGAATTATTACTTCTTTTGAGTTTACATTTACTTTTAATTCTTCTTTAGATTCTTTTACTTCCCCGCCTAGTTTTTTTACTAATGTTTTAAAAGGTACATAATCTTGTCCATTTTTTTCAACTATTTTTATTTCATTTGCAAACGCAAGTGTTGTTGTAGATAATGCTATCACCGTTGTTAGAGCTAATATTTTTTTATTTTTCATAGTATACTCCTTTCTACTTTTATATTTCTACTAATTCATTTTGTATAACTAAGCTTTTATTTTCTGATGTATATTCCCAATTTGGAGCTTGGCTATCTTTGCTAAATGCTTTTATTTCTAAGTTTTCTATTTTTTTATCTTTATTTAAATCCTTTATTGTTTCTCCTAAAAACTTCATTTGGCTTAATGCTTTTTCAGGTTGTTTTATACTTTCAAGACTTAATGATATTTGAGTTTTCCCATCTACATCTTTTATAGATTCTACTGCATAATATTGTGGTACACTTTTAGGTTCTTCTTTTATTGTGTGATATGTTTGAATTTCTACTTGTTGTTGATCTACTGCTTTTATAAGAGTTTGAGTTTTATCTGCTTCGTAGTTGAAATCTTGTGCTTTTTCTTTATCGTCGAATATATAAATATTAAAGTTTTTATTCATATCCTTTATTATATTTTTTGAAAGTTGTCCCATTTCCTCTTTATTAAAGGCCTTTTTTTCTAAAACTACAAATGTGTTTATTCCATCTTTTTCTTCTTGTTTTATAATTTCATAATCATTTTTAGATATGTTTATTTCTGATTTAGAGCTAGATACTCTAGATACGTAATGTTCTTCTTTTGATTTAAAAGATCCTCCCATGAGTGTAAATCCTACTACTACAACTGCAGTTAAAGAACAAGCTATAGCTATAACAAGTTTTTCATTTCTTTTATACTTCATCATTATTTCCTCCTAATATTCACTCTCTGATATAATATAACATTTACTTATTTATTTTTTTGCCTAAATCTGTCGAACAAAAAAAGTTACCTTGAAAAATAGGTAACTTTTTAAAAGTTTTATGCTCCATAGTAATAGTTATAGTATCCGTAAGATCCATTAGTGTCTTCAAACTTGTTAAGTACAACGCCTAGTATGTTAGCACCTACTTTATCTAATCTTTCTTTTGCTATTTGTGCCATTTCTATATCTACTTCTTTTGATGCAACTACTAATATACTTCCGTCTGTATATGTAGATAGTATTCCTGCATCAGTTATTATTCCTATTGGTGGTGCATCTATAAATACATAATCATAGTAATCTTTTAAAGACTCTAAGAAGATTTTCATTTTTTTTGATGCTAACATCTCTGCTGGGTTTGGAGGTATTTTACCGCAAGTTAATACTTCTAAACCATCTACTTCTGTTTTGTTAACACATTCATCAAATGATTTTTGTCCAGTTAAAATATCTGTGATTCCATGAGTGTTGCTTATGTTAAACATTCTGTGTACTGTTGGGTTTCTTAAGTCTCCCTCAACCACTAGTATTCTTTTACCTTCCATAGCAGCAAAGCTTACTGCTAAATTAGCTATTACTGTACTTTTACCTTCATTTTGCTGAGAACTTGTTACTAGTATTGATTTTATTTCTTTATCTATATTTGAATATTCTATATTAGTCCTTATAGTTCTGTATGCTTCTGATATTGGTGATTTTGGATTTCTTTTAGTTATTAGTTTTTTTAGCATGCTTTTTTCTACCTTTCTTTTCTATATTTTCGTTAGGTACTACTCCTAGCGTAGGTAAGTTTAGATATTTTTCGATATCTTGAGCTGTTTTCATTTTTCTATCCATAAATTCTAATAAGAATACTATGAATAGCCCTATCATAAACCCTAAAACTCCAGCTATTGCTACGTTCATAACCTTATTAGGTTTTACTGGTTTTTCAGGTACTCTCGCCTTATCTATTACTTCAACACTGTTTGCATTTGTTATTCTTTTTGCTTCTTTAGAAAATATTGTAGGTATAGCATTAGCTATTTTCATAGCCTTGCTTGGACTTGTATTCGTCACACTTATAGATAATATTTGAGTATCCTTAACTGGCTCTACTTTTAAACTATTAAGTAACTCATCATAAGTCATGTTTAAATCTAATTTATTTATTACTGAATTTAGTACTGATTTTGATTTTATTATCTCACCATATGTTAACGTTAACTTTTGAGTAACATTTAACTGATCTCCTGTTATCATGTTATTAGTTGCAGCACTTTGTTCTGCATTAACTATTAAAGTCGTACTTGCTTGATATTCTGGTTTTAATACAAAGAAACTTATAAGTCCGCTTATTATCATTGCTATTACAGTTATTAGTGCGATTATCCACGCTCGTTTTTTAATTATTTGGAAATATTCCCTTAAGTCTATCGTTTCTTCCATTTGGCCCTCCTCTTAGTGTGTTTTTCCCCATACGATTTATGTATCGACCCCTTATTTTAAAACTTTACACCTTTTAGCTAAATTTTTCAATTTTTTTACACGTTTCGCCAAAATTAAAATCCCCTATTCCTCTTACAATATAAAAAAGCTATCTAATTTAGAGTATAGAATAGAAAGCCTTTAAGTTTTAGCGACCTTTAAAGCGTTCTTTCCGCTTTGGGAGCAAAACTCAAAGGCTTTCTATCGATACCTACTCTAAATAGATAGCTTTTTTTACCTCACTTATTGTTGAGTGTAATTTTTATAATCAAATATGAATTTTTTAAGTTGTTCGTTATTGTATTCTTTATCCCAAAGAATTACCCATCCTTTTTCTTTACTTACTATTTTTCCATCTCTATGTCCTTCAAGTGGGAATTCAAGTTGTGGGAATTCTGTAAAGTTCATTTTTATAACTTTATTAGCTAATTTAAATATTTCCATTGGAGGTATATTAGTTTTTGTATATCCTAATATAGTGTTTCCTATTTCCATAAGATCTCCTGGATTGCTTGATAATTTGTTATATGCAGCTTGCATAACAGTTCTTTGTCTATTATCTCTTTGATAAGCATCATCTGCATATCTTATTCTACTATATGCTAGAGCTTCTGCTCCATTTAAAGTTTGTTTACCAGCACTATTTACACCTGGAATATAACTTACCTCTTTAGGTAATACATCTATTTCAACTCCACCTAAAGCGTCTATAATTTTTTCAAAAGAGCTAAAACTTACAACAGCATACTTATCAATTTTAAGTCCAAAGTTTTTATCTATAGTTTGAAGTAAAAGCGCAGGCCCCCCATAAGCGTAAGCATGCGTTAATTTTTCTTCTCCATAACCTGGAATTTGAACATAAGTATCACGTGCAAGAGAAGTTATTCTAATATCATTATTTTTTTCATCGATAGTTAAAACCATCATAGAATCAGATCTATTTCCC
This sequence comes from Paraclostridium benzoelyticum, assembly GCF_001006285.1. Lineage (GTDB taxonomy): Bacteria > Bacillota > Clostridia > Peptostreptococcales > Peptostreptococcaceae > Paraclostridium > Paraclostridium benzoelyticum. Next base: position 59,613 of record NZ_LBBT01000147.1, on the reverse strand, counting down.
TTGTCTAAATTGTTTCCATCAACCCCAGCTAATAATATATTAGTTATACCATCTTTATCATCAGCTTTTTCAACCTTTTCTTTTACATCTTTAGCTGCACTACTATCATATATAGAGTTTAGCTTAAAATAAAAATATCCAAAAGCCACCATCGGAACAGCTACAATGAAAATAACTAATCCTATGACTATTTTTTTGAAAGTACTCATAAAATCCTCCCTATACTAATTATTAATTTAGATATCCATATATTAGCACATATAAATATCGGTTGCTACTTATTTTTCTTTAGCAAAAAGTAAAACCAAGGATTTACTTTCCATCCTTGGTTTATTGATTGCATTCTATAAGTATCTCTGTTCCTATTCCAACTTCACTTTTAATTTTCAATTTATAGTTGTATAAATTAATTATTTGAGCTGCAATAGATAGTCCTATTCCAAAGCTATTGTTATATTTTCTTGATTTATCAACTCTATAGAATTTATCTGTTATCTTTGGAATTTCTTCTTTTTCTATTCCTATGCCATTATCCTTTATAGATATGTACATTTTTCTTTTTTCTCTGTACACTTTTATTTTTATTTCCTTTTCATCTTTTTCACAGTACTTTATAGCATTATCTATAAATATTATGAAAAGTTGCTTAAAATGTTTCTTGTTCATATAAATATAAGCATCTTTTTCACACTCAAATTTAAAATCAACATCTTTTCTTATGACTTCAAAGTCATATATAATTTGATCGATTGAAGCTTCTAAGTTTATTTTTTCTATTTCTTCATCAACTATTGTTTTGTTGTCTAATTTTCCAAGTTCTAATAAATCATTTACAAGTTTTGTTAATCTATCAACTTCATCTAAACTTATTTTAAGCGATTTATTTAGTGTTTCAGGATCATTTTTTCCCCATCTATCTAACATCTTTAAATGTCCTTTTAATATGGTTAGAGGCGTTCTAAGTTCGTGTGATGCATCTTGAACAAATTGTCTTTGTACTCCAAATGAGTGTTCAACTGAGTCCATCATTTCATTAAATATTATATTAACTTTATCAAACTCATCTTTTGGATTTTGTATATATACTCTACTTGTTATTCCTTTTTCTTGTACTTCTTTCATAGTGTTGCTTAAGTTGTTTAATTTTTTTATAAACTGTCTTGATATATATATTCCTGCTATTAAACTTATTATTAATCCTATTATCAACATAAAAACAATTATAAGGATTGTATTTTCCAGGAAATCATCATATAATTCACTTTCTCGCTCTAAATACATATAGTATTTTTGATCACCTACATGCACAGGAGTTATTAAGCTTACCTTATCGTTATTTACGCTCAAAGATGTGTCTATAATATATGAACTTGGTTTTTGATAATCAAAATGTTTAGGTTTTTCATACATTGTATTTAAAAGTTCTTTGTTATCTGAATTATATATAATAGCATTTAAATTCATAGATTCTAAAATTTCTTTTTGAACTTCATATGAGCTATTGCTATTAAGTAAAATTTCTAGTTCATTAGCTCTTGATTGAATTTCTTCTTTTTCATATTTTATAGTCCAAACTCTAAATACTATAAATTGAGATATATAAGTTATTAAAAATATTACTACTATAGATATAAATGATATAAGGGTCATTTTCCAAAATGTCGATAAAGATTTTAGTTTCTTTATAATCATATTAAAACACATCCTTAATAATTACTGCTGTTTACAAAACCTCATATTCTTATTTTATTAATTTTAATATATACTTTAAGCTTATTTATTGTAATCTCATTATATAAAGTTTCATTACCTTTGTCATCTTATTTTCTCACACAAAAAGACTGATCTATACTTGGAGCGAGGGATTGAATTTTATGTTGCCGCGACATTTATTTTTCATCCAACACAAAAAGACTGGCTTATATTTTGGCGAGGGATTTGTGCTGTATGTTGCCGCGACATTTACAAGCATCTTCACAGCTTTTATGGAGCAAAACATACACACAAATCCCGAGCCTACAAGTAACCCAGTCTTTGTATCACCCTATTTTATTGTATATATTAATTTTCCTTCATTATTTATATGTTCTATTAACTTTTCATTTTTTATTGAATTATATTGTATAATATCAAAAAAGTATGGTAATGGATAAACTTCATTTAAATAGTCATCTAATTTTAAAATGGTGTTACTACTTACATCCTCGCCTATTATAGCTATATCTACATCAGATCCCTTTTTATAATTACCCATAGCCCTGCTGCCGAATATTATTGCCTTTTCTATCTCTTCAAAATGCTCTAAAGCTTTATGTATATATATCATATCTCTATCTAATAAGCCAAACATACTAAATCTCCTTTGATAATTTTTTATACATACTGTCTAATTCTGGCAAATATGCCATTAATATTTCTTTAGTCATTTTCTCTGCTAACTCTTCATCATAAGTATGAGTAGTTAAATTTCTATTTGATAATGCATCTATCCATATATGTCCATTATCTATTAATCCTATCTGAAAAGCTTGTTTTACAGTTTCTCTTGGACTTTTTACCATATAACCTTCAGATTCTAGATAATCTTTTAGTACCTTCCATGCAAGTTCAAATGTCATTTCAAAAAATTGTATTATACCAGCCCTTTCAAGCTCTGTCCTTATCGGTTGATTAGAATATTTTTTTAATAATTTATATGACTTTTCAAAATTTTCAAATCTTTGCTTCCACCTAATCTCTTTTAAATTTTCCATAATTCACCTCTATATAATTATATTATTTTTATGTGTATCTAATATTTTAGCATATATCAAAACGCAATATTCCTATTCATATAATTTTTAACAAAAAATACTGAGCTATACTTGGGCGAGAGATTGAATTTTATGTTGCAGCGACATTCATTTTTTCATCCAACACAAAAAGACTGGCTTATATTTTGGCGAGGGATTGAATTTTATGTTGCTGCGACATTTACAAGCATCTCCCTAACTTGTATGGAGCAAAACATAAATTCAATCCCGAGCCCACCATTAACCCAGTCTCTAATCATACTTAAGTTTATTTTCTACATATGCTTTATCTTGCCAAAACATATAATTCACTAAAGTATTACTTACTTTTATATTAATATTATTGTTATCTTTACCTATAAATAACTTCCCATCTCTTGCTTTATTTTCATCAATATTTTTTTTATCATTTACGTACTCTTCAAATTTAACCCATTTAGTCCTATTATCTGCAGGATCTGCATCTATCCATACCTGAACTTTTTCATAATTCATAGGTACAATTTCTTCTACATCATATAAACCTTCTGTAAAATAGTTCTTTGAAAAATCCTTATTACTAGATATATCAGTTTTTTCACCTCTTAAATAAAAAGGCATAGAGGTTTTCATGTTTCCGTTTAAATCCACTGTATATTTATGATTTTGGCTACCTGAATTCCCAATTATTGATATAGAGAACCTATCATTACGATTTACATCACTATCTTTAACTACCGTCCAGTTTCCATTTTTATCTTTCTTTACGATTTCTTTTTTTATAGTTACCTTTCCCGTTTGATAAGGTATATCAACTATAGGCTTATTAAATACTTGTTCCTTATCACTTCCATTTATAGGATCTTTATATTTAATTTCTGCATTTGCATTTGTGGGAATTTTCTCACCCCCAAAGTATGGATCTTTAGTTGAAATATCAAAACTTACTTTAACTCCCCCTGTAAGTTTTCCATTTCCAGCTTTTTTATTTGCAATAATATTACCTATTTTAAACGTTATTTCATCTTCGCCTTTTGAGTTTTCAGATACAACAACATTTTCAGGCGGTATCTGTATTTCATTTCCATCTAAATCTGTTATCTTCCAGCTTTTGTCCACTATATTAAACTCTTTTGAAACTACATCATGTATAATAGATTCTTTAGCTACTGAAGCATTAATATTTTCTTTTATTTCATTACTTATATCATTAAATATTCCATTTATACTATTTAAATCTTGAGTATAATATTTACCTTCATATTCACTCGGATCAATTACATTTTGAATAGTTTTTAAAAAGTTTATAGCTTGACTTTTTTCCTCCTCAGGAGCATTAGTAAATAATCCTACACTATAAAATTTAGCATCTTTATATCTAGGTTTATTGTTTACATATATAGTTTCTGCTGTTGGCCTATATGCAATTCCTCCAATAGTAACTTGTGTAGGAGCTCCGTACCCTGTAAAGTATCTATAGTACTCTCTTTGTGCACTCTTAACGTGTATGTCCCATCCTGTATATCCCCAATAATCTCTAGAGTTCACTGGCAATCCATCTGAAAAAAACACTACATATTTATTAGCTTCATCTCTTGAACCTTCTAAAAGATTTTTTGCTCTCCATATACCATCTTGAGTATTTGTTCCTCCACCTGGGTTTATATTATAAATAGCCCTATTTATTTCGTTTAAATTTGTTGTAAAGTTTGTTTGAACTTCAGAACTTGCTCCCGGTTTATAATATTGAAAAAAGTCATAGTTGTATGAAAAATTAGCTACAGATATTCTAACTTGATCATTATTACTTGAGTTTAAAATATTTTTGCTTAAATTTTTAGCTGCAGTTTTTACTTTATTTATTTTATCATCCATACTTCCTGATGAATCTATTACAAGCACTATATCAGCTTTTTTAGAATTTTGAATTGATCCTTCCCCTTTTGCTTCTAAGGTTATATTATATGTTCCATTTTCATTTAATTTAGCGCTTTTATTTATTTCTAAATTTTTATTACCTTGGCATCTTTCAGTATTTTGTACTGTTTGTGGTTCTGATTTATATTCTGTTTGTATAGCTTCTGGATTTAATTTTTCTACTTCTTTGTCCAAAGTAACTTTAGCATTAGGGAATTTTTCTAATACTTCTTGTTCACTGTTTTCTAATTTATATCTAATCTCTGATTTTAAATTTAAAGATTCATTTTCACATTTTTGAGCATTATCTTTTAGTTTTGCTTCAAAAGATAAATCTACTTCTTTTGAAGATATATCTCCTAAATTAACGCTTATACTATCTTTAGAGTTTGTTACTTCACCTTTTATATTTTCCTTTTCTTTAATTCCGTTTACGGAAATATTCTCTGAACTTATTTCAAAGTTGTCAGATATTTTATTCTCAAAAGATGTATTTTTAATATTTACATCTTGTTCATTCCCTTTTATTTTTAAATTTACTTTCAACTGTGTATCTGATATTTTTTCAGTGCTTTGTTCTAACAAAAGTTTATTATCCAGTGTATGTATTGGATTTTCGCTTGCTACTTCCTTAATAGTTAAATTGTTTATTTCTTGAGCATATGAAGTAGATTTACCTTCAATATTCCCTAAGCTTGATATAATTAACATTGTTAGTACCATTACACAAGATACTAATCTATTTTTTTTCATTTAATGTTCCTCCACACTCCTTGCATAAACATATTTACTTTTTAGAGTTCTTGTTTTTTCTACTAATTAATAAAAGTAAAATACTAGTTATCCCTAATATTACATATATAAAAATCCCATCTTCTCCTGTTTTTGGCGATTCGCTCCACATATCATCCTCATCTGATTCTAAATCATTTGGATATTGATCTGTTTTATCTTTGTTATCAACTTTATCTGATTTATCTAAAGTTTCTTTATCATTATTTTTACTTTCATCTTCACTTCTAACTGCTGTAAATATCCAATCTATCTGAGCAGATTTATTTTTATATTCATTTCCAGTAGATGCTCCATCTAATTTGACTTCCGCAATAAGATTTTCTTCTTGCCCTGGATTAAATACTCCTAGACTTATACCTTTTGTTAATTTATCTTCTCCATTAACTGCTTCATCATATATGACTTCATCTTTATATGAAATTTTTAAATCTAGTTTATCTAAAAGATCATATTCTTCTTTTGGACTTACTCTCTCTGCTCTTAAGAAAAGTTCGTATGGGTATTTATGCTTATTTTTAATTTCTAAAGTTCTTCTTATATAATCTCCTGGAATCATGTTAGGGTGTTGTAGAAATAAATCATCATCAGGTATGTATACTAATTCATTCGCATTTCCCAATAATTCAACATTAGGTGGAGCCAATGTATCTGCATCCACCTTTATAGTTGTTATTATTGAAAGAAGTGAAGTGACTACTAAAATTTTTCTTAGACAGCTTTTCACATTCTCACTCCTTTATTAGATTTTTTAATTATAATCTTAGTTTTTTTGATTTGGTTCTTCAGAATCTGTTGGACTTACAGCACTTTGATTTTGTAAGTTACTAAAAGTATCTTTTAATCCATCTGCTGTAACCCAATCTCCATATGCATTATTTGATGCTTGAATAGAGTCAGCTTGAACATCTACGTCAAAACCTAATCCTCTATACTCATTTCCTGCATCACTAGCTAATGTTACAGAGTCAAGTAATGTATTAGTATAATCACCTTTAGCTACTTTTCCCATATAATAATAATATCCATCACTTCCAGCAAACCAAGTTCCACTATTTTTACTTTCATTCACATTTTTTTTAACGACATTTAATTCTATATTACCAGTGTCTAATTTTTGTCCATTTACTTCTGCTATTTCTTCTCTAACTTCATTTCCACTACCATCTTTTGTTACTTTTACAAATTTAGGTATGAATTTAACTCTTATAAATTGATCATATGTTGTAGTATTTTTTACTTGTACATCTTTATTTACATTATCACCCGGAAGCATGTTTTCAGGTTTTTCAAATTCCTCGATTATTTTTATTCCACTACCATTATTATCACTATTTGATGCTGTGTTAAAAGTATTTGTTGCTTTATCTTGAGATGTAAACCATGCAAGTGTTCCCCCTATTACACCTACTGTCAGTACTCCTGATACTGCTAACGCTTGAACTTTCTTATTCATTTTATTCCCTCCAAAATTAAATATTTACTCAATCTATGTAATCAGCACTTACTGTTACAGTTGTTTTATGCATCCGCTTTTTCTCTTTCTTTATTTTGTCTTTCTTCTTCATCTATAGATTTTAGTTTTTTTCTAAGGTTGCTACCTATAGCACTTAATGCTGTTATTGCAAATATTCCTACTATAATTAGTGATAGGTGTGACTTCATCCATGACATAGCCATTCCAACCCTCGGTATACATTTAACAACTTTACCTATAACTGCGTTTGATTCTACTGGATTTTGATCCTGCACATTATTTGCATCACCTTGTGTTATGTATTTTATTCCTGCTCCATCTTTTATGATTTCTTTTACTCTATGTGTTGTTATGTTTCCTGAATTTTGACTTTTAAATGTTATTACATCCCCTACATTTATTTGTTCAGGTTGTAATTCTTTAGCTATTACTAAATCTCCAACCATTATTGAAGGTTGCATACTTCCTGTCATGACTGTAAAAAATTTATGTCCCATTATAGTTGGCTGTTTTCCCTCTTTTACAGACTTTACCATAATAAATGATATGGATAATAAAGATATTAGAACTACATAAAAAAGTATATTTCCTAATTTTTTTAACATTGTTTTATTTTCCATAGTATATTCTCCCTGAAATTATTTTACCTAGTACATAAATTTTCTAGTATTTTATGTATTCCTTGATTTTCAATATTGTTCCAAGTTCTTTTATATGCATCTTTCGTAGCCTGTACAGCCTCTGCTTTTACATCTACTATCAAAGTCTTATTTTTATATCTTTCTTGTAATTCTTCCGGAATGTTTGCGCTTACTGATTTTAAAATTTGAGTTGTTTCTTCGTCATTTAAAACTATAGTGTTATAGTAATAATAATTGTCGTTGCCATAGATCCATTTATCATCTTCTGTTGTGTTTTGATTTGCTGTTATATTATTAGTTTCATAGTTTAATGTTACTAAGTTAGTATCTCCTGGCCATGCATTTCCTTTTTCATCCACCCACCTAGGAATTATACATACTCTTATAAGTGCTGGTGATGTACTATTATTTTTTATTTTTACTGCTTTGCTATATTCATCTCCATTCCAATTTTTAGGCGGTGTAAACGTTTCACTTACTTCTATATTTATATCCCCCAAATTTAATGTATTGGTTACTTTATCTTTGGATGTCAAACTTGCATATGATATCTTTTGAACGGTGACGATACATATTAATAAAAGTATAGATATTGCTCCAACTTTAATTCTTTTTCTACTCATTTAACTCTCCTTAATTTTTCATAATAAAAATTATCTTCGATTTATTTCATAGTTTATCTACATTTTTAGCATAAAAATTCGCTTCACTCATGTCGCCAACGACTTCGTCCGTTGCTCAAAAAGCTTTTTTATGCTCAAAACATATAATATTGATATAACTAAATTTTATAGATTTTCCACAAATTCTTAGTAAATACAACATTTTTAGCATAAAAAAGGCTATTTAAATGATAAAAGTAATTTTATACTTATATCTTTAAATAGCCGGTTGCACTATTAGCTCCATATGTTTCAAGTGCCCATATACAAAACATATTTCATAGCCTCTATATTTAAACCTATTATATCCCTTATTAATTTATTCTTCTTTTTTATTATACTGAAAAATATTCCCTAAAGCACCCTCAATCGTTTTCCATTTTTTTACATTTTATTTGTTTTATCTTATTTTTTAATTACTTTAATCAATATATTAAATATTATTTTTTTCAAAAATTAATTTACTCATTATTACGACATTTTCACTATTTATTTTACATAAATTGATAAGCTAATATTCATTTTAATTTATTATAATTTTGAAAAAATACAAAAAAAAAGACTAGGTTATCAGTTAGGCGAGAGATTTGTGTGTATGTTGCAGAGGCATTTAAATATCATTTTCTCAAAAAAAAGACTGAGTTGTCAGTTAAGTGTAGGATTTGTGTGTATGTTGCAGCGACATTTACAAGCATCTTCCCAGCTTGTATGGAGCAAAACATACCACAAATCCTACACCCACTAATAACTCAGTCTTCAAACTACTTCCATGGCAAGGATTCGTTTTTTAATTATTTAGCAGTATAACCTGCATCTAGAAGCATCTTAACACACGCTTCTCCTTTTCCATCAGCAACAAGAACTATAGGCCCCGTACATCCCATACCACTTTCTGCATAAATTCCATTTTTCCATAAAACTTTAACCGCATCTTCTAAATCCATTATATCTATACCAGATATTTGATGAGTAACAACTTCTTTTGCCGGCATAGCTACTTCCTCATCATTATCTTTCTTAACTTCTTTCTTAGTTAAAGCAGCTATAATATCGTCATATTTAGCATTTTTAACATTTTTAAATTCATCTTTTGATACCTTAGTAACATCACCTTTAACAACGTCATAAGCGTATCTTAATGCATTTGCAACAACTGGAGAACCAGATGCTCTAGATAATATTAATATCTTTCTATCATAGTCTTCACCTACACCAGGACCATATCCAAATCCTTGTGCTTCATAATCTCCACCAGTAGTAAACGAAGAGAATACTTTCATAAATATATTTCCACTTAAAGTATCAGTAACCATAACATCTGGAGCCCCACATAATAAGTCATTTCCTCTCATTACGCAACCACCATCTGCTCTAACTGATTCAGCAAAAGATATATCGTATCCATTTGCTTGTAAATCTTTTAAAGCTTTTTCTACTTGTCTAGCACCGTCGACATTTAATATACCAACAGTAGGTTTTTTGATTCCTATAGACTTAGCTGTAGATATACCATAAACAGCATTTCTAACCATAGCTTCTATTCTGTTTGTAGCACTTGTTCCTGTAGTAGTAGCAAGTATCATTTCTTTTCCTCTACCTGGAGTTATAACTCTACCAACTGTAGAAACTCCTATAGGGAAGTTGTAATGCATAGTTACACAAGCATCTATGTAACCTGAGTCTAATAATTCTTCCATTTTAGAATGCATTTCGCTTTCTTCATTAACTTCAACAACCTCAAGTTCAGTTTCAACTTTAGGCCCTATTAAAACTATATCAAATAAATTTGACTTAGCTAGGTGAGCACCTTTAACTAAATTTTCAGTTCCATGCTCACTACCTAATGTAGTCAAACCAATTCTAACTTTTTTACCAAATTCGCCGCTTTCAATAGCATTTGCTATATCTAAAAAAGTTTCGGCTATAATCTTTTTAGGCATAACCAGATCTCCCCTCAAAATGAATTTTTATAAAATTCTATACGTCTTCTATTCCTACTCTTCTATTAACATATCTTGAGCTAATTTTTTCATAGATTGTGCTATAATTTTCTTGATTTCTTCTTTAGAAACTGCAGCTGCTTCTTCCTCTACACCTTGATTTCTCTCAACTATGAAAGAAACTCCATCGAATAAGTTAGTCATTCTTCCTAAGAATAAACTTCCCTTACCAACTACCATAGCTCTGTTTTTATCTCCAGAAGTTAAATCATCTATACCAAATCCTATATATGGAACTCCTGAAGGTATATGTCCTTGAGTTGGAGCCCAACCTGGTATACCTTTTTCGCTTACAAAGTTCTTTAATTCTTTCTTTTCTAAGTCTCCACGCTTAACAGCAAGAGCACCTATCATTTTATAGTTAGCTTCTGGAACATCCCCAGCTCCAGCAGGCTTAGTTATATCTGGGTTTTGCATTTCAACTGAGTAAACATCAACATCAGTTATTTTTAAGTTAGCTCTATCAAGTCCACTAGTTATTAATGCAGTCATAACAGCTTGTGGAGAAGATCCAGTTCCAACACTGTGTTTTCCTGTTAAATCAGTTCTTATTATTGGGTTAACTCCATCGTTTTCAGAAACTAAAACAGCGAATCCTCCAACAACGTCTTCTAATACTGGAAGGCCTTTTTTAACATGGTCTTTAGCATTCATTCCAAGTTTAGCACTAGCTCCACCTGCAACTACCATAACATTTTTATATACTCCTGATTTAACAAGTGCAGCAGCATTTATTAAAGCATGAGTAGGCCCAGCACAGAAACCTCTTGTGTCTGATCCTGAAGCATTTTGAAGTCCAGCCATTTCAGCTATAGACTTAGCGAAGTTTCCTCCACCTCTTTGGTTCATATCTCCACAAGCTTCTTCTGAACATTCTATTACATAATCTATATCTAATGGATTAACATTTTCTTTTCTTATTAATTGTACTGCAGCAACAACTCCTGAAGCTTTTACAACTAAGTTTTCAAACATTGTATGTGCGTTTAAGTTAACGTCAACATCATGAGCTCTCTTAACATATCCAACTAATTGATCATTATGGTATAATCCTTCAGCATGGTGTGAATCTATTAATTCATTTGCATCATCTATATTATCACCTTTAAGCTTTCCAAAGAATGGAGCTAGCTCTGGGTAGTTCTTTTCAAAGTTAGGTCTTATATCATTAACAAAATCTTCTTTTAATTTAACTAAATCAAAAGCATCGCATATTTGCATCATTGCTAAAAATTCATCTTGTGGCATTATTTCTCCACGCTTACCATCTCTTTTTCCTTCCATTTTGTATTCGCACCATGGAAGAGCTATTTCTCTTAATTCTTCTGGTCTGTTGTTTCCTATGTAAACTTGGTTTGGTATATAATTTACTACTTCTTCATAACTTCTTATATGATTAGTAACTTCTTTTAAAAATTCTGATTCTGGATGTGTTTCTCTCTCAACAGCACAAGTAGTACCATTTTTAACTATCATATCTGGTGTGTGAACTAAAATATAACTAGCACCTTTTAAAACTGGAAATGTCATAATATTTACCCCCAATGTATATATGTTATTATTTTTACTTGAATTCTATTATGATAAAAGACTGGATGACTTTATAAAAAATAGGTGGGTAAAGTTAACCCACCTATTTAATTTTTATTTAAATGTTTTCTCAATATATATAGCAAGCCGCAGGATTCTAACGTGAAGTCTGTGACTTACTCGCTCCCAAGTCAATTATAAAACTCCTAAGCCATAATTAAGCGTTAGCCATTATATCCTTTAAAGTTATATCTTTTTCAAATACTGTTTGACCATCAACTTCAGTAGCTAATGCAACTAAGCATTTTTCAACTAATTTTCTTCTTAAAGCTTTTTCCTCAGCTGGATCTAACTTAGGATTTCCAAGAGGATGAGGTATAGCTATAGCTGGAACTATTCTATTAGCTCCAACAGTTAAAGATATAGGTACTACTGTACAGATATGAACAACTGGAAGACCAGCTCTTTCTATCTCTTTTACCATCGTTGCACCGCAACGAGTACAAGTACCTCAAGTAGATGTTAGTATTACAGCGTCAACGCCTGCAGCTATTAACTTTTGAGCGTATTCAGCAGCAAACTTCTTAGAACTTGCAACAGCAGTTCCGTTACCTGTAGTTGAGTAGAAGAACTCATGTAAAGAACCTATAGCTCCTTCTTTTTCTAAGTCTCTTAAAACATCTACTGGTAAAACTCTATCTGAGTCTAAGTTACAATAAACTGGGTCGAATCCACCATGAGCAGTTTCGTAAGTTTCTTCAGTTAAATCGTTAACTCCTGCTATAGAATATTCACCGTATTTAGATGCAGAAGAAGATTCGATTCTATCTGGGTTTCCTTTAGGAACTATACCCCCAGAAGTAACTAGAGCTATTTTAGCCTTAGATAAATCTTTTATAGCTGGTTGTGGATCAACTCTATCAAAGTTTGGCATTGGATATTCAGTTACGAAATCTTCACCTTTTATTTTCTTTAATAACATGTCTACAGCTCTCTTAGAACCTCTTTCTTTAGCGAAGTAGTTAACTCTTACTCCTCTTTCTATATAACCTTCTTCAGCTGGAGATCCTATTTCTTCTCCATTAGCTAACTTCTTAGCTAATGTAGCTATTTTTGGAAGAGCCTTTCTCATACCAGCAGCAGAGTCAGATGTTGATACTATATATAAATCTTTTTTGAACATATCTGCTCCTGGATTTTCAATGTACATTCCTGTTAAAGCTGGTATATTTAATTCATCTTTTACGAATTTAGTTATTGTTCCTGCAGCAACCCCGTATCTTCCTGCATTGAACGCTGGTCCAGCTATAAATAATTGTGGTTCGAAGCTTTTAACCATTCCTAATACTTCTTGGCTAGCAGCATCCATGTTTTCTCCGAAATAACTGTCTCCGCAAACTACAGTTCCAACTACTTCTATTTCATCCCCTAATAACTTGTTTAATTGTAAACTTATTGGAGGTAATTTTTCAGCTATATGTGGTTTCGTATCAGCTTTTTCTTCTCCTCCAATTCCTGCGAAGAATTGGTTTACATAATGAACTACTTTTATCTTTTCCATCTTTATCTCAACCCCTTTTGATTTAATTAGGCATTATATTTGCAGAATTGACCCCTTATATCGTTCATCTCTTCAACGATTTCATCAACTTCAAGAACCATTTCCATCATACTTATTTGATCTTCGTAAACTGATTCGTCAAATAACTCTTTCATTTCTGGTTCAACAACATGATAAACAGCCAATCCTAACTCAACACCAGCAAGTGGTCCAGCGAAAGTTGGATCTCCAGCAGTTACTGTTTCAGCTGCAAGACCTGCAGCTTCGGCTTCAGCAGCACCTAGTAAAACCACAACATTTTCAGCACCGAATTTTTCAGTAGCATCTTTAACTCTGTTTTGGTTTTCTAAGTCCATAGCCCCAGCAGCAGTTCAGACAAAACATTCTGTTGAAGCAAAAACTATTTCAGTATTTTCTACAGTGTTTACACACTCTTCTATCGCAGGTCCCGGAATTCCGTCACGGTCACCTATGATTATGATCTTTTTATTACTTAATAAGCTCATAATATATCTCCTTTTCCCATTTATTTTAATATTGTCATTTTAACACCTTTTTAAATTCACACTCTTTAAAAATCTATTTTTATTTAAATATATTCTTCTCAGCTATATTATGAAACACTTGTATTTACGATATATTATAGCGAAGTGATATTTATATATTGTTGACGAAACACTTAAAGTCCGCAGGACTTTGTGTAAAGGAAACAATATTAAATGTCACGAAGCAACCTAATCGTATTACAGTTTCTAATACCCCTTAGCTGTTAAGAATCCGAATCCTGTTTCATTAGTAGCTCCAGTTATTACTTGTATCTCAGCTTCTATTGATCCATCTTCTCTTAAAGATCCAGCAGCTCCACCAGCTATAACATCAGCAACTTCAACGTGTCCTATAACTCTATCCATCTTAGGTAATACAACAACTTGGTTAGCATTTCCACCAGTTACAACAGCGTTAGCTTTAGCATCAGCATCAGCTAATGATTGAGATGCTCCATCTCTACCAGCATACTCATCTGTAACTATAACAGTTTTAACACCTTGACCTTCTATTTTCTTGCAGTTCATTATAAGGTCTGTATCTGGGTTACCAAATCCTTCTTGAGATACTATTACAGCATCTAAACCTAATTGTTTACATAATTTAGCAGTCCAGTTAGAAGATCTTTCTTTATCTGCTAGGTATACGTTTTCATTAGTTATGATAACTCCTACAAAGTTTATTTCTTTTCCATGTTGTAGGTATAAATCTTCAACTACTGAGTTATTCATGTGTACATAACTTGGGTTTTTATCACAAGCTGAAACACAGTTACCACTTACTATAGCTCCGTCCATTAATTCAGTTGGGTATAATAATGTTGGTACTATTTGCTTAGCGTCAACTCCGTAAACATATGTGTCATGTAATAATCCTTGAGTTTGAAGCATGTATACATATCCTACTTTTGGAAGTTCTGGATACTCTGCTACTGACTCTAATAATGGCTTAGTTTCGTACTCTACAACTTCATCTGGAGTTAAGTTTCTAGCAACTTCTCCTAAGTATATAGCAGCTTTGAATCCTATCATTCTAACAGCTCTTTCGTGATCGTATTGCTTTAAACCATCTATTGGTTCAGCTATAACAACAACGTTGTTTAACTTAGAGAATGGTGTATATTCAGCTCCAGGACCAGTCATATCTATTATACCTTCTTGGAAACCAACTATTTTACCAGTTGTTACAACTCCAACATTTTTAAGTGCATGAGTTCTACCTTCTCCAACAGTGTCAACTTTTGATATAACTCCTGGGAATATTCCTCCATTACCATCAACTTTTACTCTCGGTTCTATAACGTCTTTAACTGGTATTATTCTAACGCTTTCCCCTGGACGAACTATATCTAAATCTATTGATTTTATATGTTCATCTCCACCAATTTCTTTTAACATCTCTTCTTTGTTGATGTATAATACTGAATCTTTAACTTCTGTTACTGCTCCAAATTGTACATCTTTTATAAAGATTTTCCCTAACTCAAGACGCATATTGGCACCCCCTAATTTTTTGAACTTAATTTATTTTAACGGGGAATTGAATCCCCATTAATTACTTATAAGTGCTTCTTTATCATAGCTTCTATATTAGAAACTGTAGCATCATCTTTTGTTACTTCATCTATTTTAGCTCCATCTTTGTATATAGCTATAGTTGGAAGACCTAAAACCTTCTCTTTTATAGCAACTCTTCTAGCTTTAGTTATATCGAATTTACAGAACTTTATTTTTTCCCCATATGCTTCTGCAAATTTTTCTATATCTGGAAGTAATGCTTTACAAGGTTCACAACCTTGGCTCCAGAAATCAACTAATACTAGCCCTTCTGCTTCTAATACTTCTGGATTGAATGTATTTTTTTCTAATGCTATCATTTCAGTATCCCCCTTATTGGATTTTATATATTTTAATATATTTTTAATATATTAATAGCTATTTTAATTTAAGTACCGTTCATTAAGTAATGTTTAATTTAATAAACATCATCCCCCGATAACCTTGTTAAACGTACTTTTTTATTAGCAATTAGTAACTTCTTCTTCGAAGTTTGCTTCTACATATTTTTCAGCTGTTACTGCAGCTATAGCTCCATCAGCTGTTGCTGTAACGACTTGTCTTAATGATTTAACTCTACAATCTCCTGCAGCAAATACACCAGGTATATTTGTTAACATATTATCATCTGTTTTGATGTATCCATAGTCATCCATATCCACTTTACCTTTGAATAACTCAGTTTGAGAATCAAATCCTACGAATATGAATATTCCCATAGTTCCATCTTCTTCATCAGCGAAGTATTCATTAGTTTCACCTGTTTGAGTATTTCTAAATACTACTGATTCAACTAATCCATCACCTTTTATTTCATCTATAACTGTATCTAATAAGAATTCTATTCTTTCATTAGCTCTTGCTTTATCTTCTATAGATCTAGCACATCTTAAACCTTGTCTTCTATGAACTATAGTAACTTTTCTAGCAAACTTAGTTAAGTATAATGCTTCTTCTATAGCACTATCTCCTCCTCCAACTACGAATACTTCGAAATCTTCGAAGAAGTCAGCGTCACATGTAGCACAGTAAGAAACTCCTTTACCTGTTAATTCTTTTTCTCCTGGGCATCCTAATTTTTTAGGAGTAGCTCCAGTAGCTATTATAACAGTTTTAGCTCTGTACTCACCTTTTTCACCTTTTAATACTTTTATATTTCCTTCTAATTCAGTGTCTACTATAGAGTCTCTAACTATTTCAGCACCAAATTCTTTACATTGCTCTACCATTCTAGCTATTAAGCTTGGTCCAGTAGCATTTTCAACTGATCCTGGATAGTTAGCAACTTCATGAGTTATAACTATTTGTCCACCAGTTTTTCCTTTTTCAAGTATTAAAGTCTTCATTTTAGCTCTTGCGCCGTAAAGACCAGCTGCAAGACCTGCAGGTCCACAACCTATTATGACTATATCATATAAATTTTCCATTATCTCGACCCCCTATTTTTATTAATATATATACACCAAAGTTTATACATATTGTATTCTTTGAATTGTATTTCTCATTATATCAAAATCAATTACTCTGAAATCGTCTAAAACTTTTTCAGTCCACATAGGAGTTAACTTGTTGTTTTTAAATTTTTCTGCTGTTTCTATGGCTTCTTCTATTAAGTTTAATGAATTTGTGTCTAGAGATTTCCCCTTTTTAATTATGACTGTACGATATGGCGTCTCATTGGGTTTTACGCTCCCATATAGCGGATGTGATAATAATTCATACCCCTTATGAACTAAATCTCTGCATTCCTTTAATGTTCCTATATAGTCAGTATCTAACGTTATAACTTCTTTATCAGTAACGTTTTCCTGAATCATAGGATTGTTAGTGATTATTAACATTTGTCTACACTCACTTTCAAAATTTCTTTTGTTAAACTAAAAAACAGGAAACTAAGTCCCCACTTAGTTCCCTGTCAAAATATCTTTCAGAGATCCGTCCAGTTAAAGTCCTTTTACCTGAGAATTTCATTTAAATTCTTTTGGGATGAATTTAAATTTGTCCCTTCGGTCATCTCTAATTTCCCCAAATTAGAGACTGTCTCCCTTAACCTTCAAACGGTTTAATTTTTAATTTTGTCTTTGCCCCTTAGGTGCTTTTCTTACTTACATTATATCTAGCTTGGTAAATATATACAATACTTTTTCAAATATTTTTTTATGTTTTTTTGTTGATATTGTCCAGTTTTTGTCAAACCGTTGATATAGCTATAATCTTTTTATTAACTTCTTTTCATAGATTTTATCTATTAAGTTAATTTTCTAACTTTCAATTTATATTTATTCTAATTTCTTTTAAGTATTCCTTTTTTATATCTTTATTTTTTAATTTTTTTTAACCATGTCATATGTCAAACAAACAGGTTTTTTTGTTCGCGGATCTTCAACAATTTCTGCATCAATATTAAAAATTTCTTTTAGATTTTCTTTTGTCATAACATCATGAGCTTCACCTTCACATACAATTTTCCCTTTTTTGATTCCTATCATATGATCTGCAAATCTAGATGCATTGTTTAACTCATGAATAACCATTACAATTGTTCGTTTTTCATTTTTATTTAATTCATCTAATAACTGTAAAATTTCTAATTGATGAGCTAAATCTAAATATGTTGTAGGTTCATCTAATAATAATATGTCTGTTTCTTGTGCAAGAGCCATTGCTATCCAGGCCCTTTGTCTTTGTCCTCCAGATAAATCATCAATATTTCTATCTCTAAATTCAGATATTTTTGTAACTTCCATAGCCCAACTTACAATATCCTTATCTTCTTTATTCATCTTTCCAAATCCCTTTTGATGAGGAAATCTACCATAAGATATTAATTCCTCTACAGTAAGTCCGCTTGGAGCTTGTGGATTTTGTGGAAGTACTGCCATTTCTTTTGCGATATCTGTTGGATTTTCCTCATGAAGATTTTTGCCATTTATATAAATACTTCCGCTCTTTGGATTTATTATTCTTCCTATAGTTTTTAAAATAGTAGATTTACCACATCCGTTAGCTCCTATTATTGTAGTTATTTTTCCTTTTGGTATATTTAAATTTAAGTTTTTTACAATATCTATATTTCCATAAGATATGTTTAAGTTCTTAGTTATTATTGAATTCATAATTTTTACCTCTTTCTAATCTGCTAACATTAAATATATAAAGTAAGGTACACCTATTATAGATATAACTATTCCTACTGGTATTTCTATTGGTGCTAGTAAATTTCTTGATACAGTATCAGCTGCTAATATAAGTAATATTCCTATTAATGCTGATATAGGTACTAATCTTTTATGTTTAGGCCCAACAAGCTTTCTAGCAATGTGAGGTGAAACTAATCCTAAAAATGAAATGCTACCTGCTACTGATGTTGCAACTCCGGCTAATATAACTGCATAAGTTATTAGCTTTTTTCTTTCCTTTTCTACATTAACACCAAGCCCTGTAGATATTTCATCTCCTAAATTTAATGCATCTAGGTATCTTGATTTATATATTGCAAGAAACATAAATACTATTATAAAAGGTAGTATTGCTAGTACATACTTCCAGTTACTACCCCATATACTTCCTGATGTCCATGCCATTACTCTATTAAATTCTTGAGTAGTAAATTTCAATTGGAATATAGTCATTATTGATGTAAATGCTATATTTATACCTATTCCTATTAAAAGTAATCTTTGAGAGCTAATTCCATTTTTAAATGCTAATACATATATTAAAAAAGCTCCAAATAATGCCCCCAGTAACGCAACTATAGGCATTGTAAATATGGTTAAGTTACTTACTCCATCATATACATTTCCATTCATTAAATATATATATACTACAACAAATAATGCAGCTCCCGAGTTTATACCTAATATTCCTGAATCTGCTAAATCATTTTTAGTAACTCCCTGAAGTATAGATCCTGCTGTTGCTAATGCACTTCCTACTAATATTGCAATAACTATTCTAGGTAGTCTTAATTTAAAAATTGCTATTTCATAATTTTTCTGTCCTTGTCCTATAAATGTTTTTAATACATCTATAGGTGGAATTTTAAACGATCCCATATTTAAACTTATCAACACAGTAATAAATATAAGCGCTAATAAAATCGATGCTATTAATATAATTTTAGACTTTTTATTATTAGTTTTCATTTTATCTAGTTTCCTTTCTTACAAGATATATAAAGACCGGTACTCCAACAAGCGCAGTTATTGAACCTACTGGTGTTTCATACGGTGGATTTATCATTCTTGATAAGATATCGCTGTAAACTAATAACAAAGACCCTAAAACTAGAGAACTAGGTATTATATATTTATAATCTGCTCCAACTATTCCTTTTGCAATTTGAGGTACTACCAGACCTACAAATACAATATTTCCAGCAACAGACACACTTGCTCCTGTCATTAAAACTACTACTACTAACGATATAAATCTTACTAAGTTAGTTTTTTGTCCAAGTCCTATAGCAACTTCTTCACCTAAACTTAATATTGTAATTCTCGGAGCCATTATCATAGCTACTATAAAACCTATCCCTCCGATAATTAATAAAAGCTTTACGCCTTCCCATTTAGCACTTACTAGTCCTCCAGAAATCCAAAAGCTTAATTGCTGAGATAAGTTAAAGTACATAGCAAACGCCATAGCTAGTGACACTAATAATGTACCTAATGCCGTTCCTGCTAATGCTAATTTCACTGGATCAACTTTTTTTCTAGTTCTAGAACTTATAAAGTAAACTAGCAATCCACTTATACTCGCTCCTAAAAAAGAAAATATCATAAGCCCAAAACTTCCTGGTGCAAACCCTGGTACTACCTTTTGTAAAACTAAAGCTATAGCTATAGTAAATGTAGCTCCTTGTGTTATACCCATTACAGATGGATCTGCTATAGGGTTTCTTGTAATACCTTGCATTATAGCACCCGATACAGCTAAAAATCCTCCAACTAATGCTGCAGCTATAGCCCTTGGCATTCTAACATCTCTAATTATTTTTGTATCTACATCACTTGAATTGGATATAAAACTATTTATCATGGTATTTAAGCTTATATCCTTAGGTCCCATTGATACCGATATAAAAATACCAATAAAAAGAATTGCTATTCCAATTGTAATTAATAAATAAGCCGAACTCTTTTTACTTAATTTCATGTCTAAACATCCCTTTCTATATTTCTATTATTAAAAACAGGTGTGAAAATGAAATCCATTATACACACCTGCTATACTAAATTACTTTATTAATTCATTTTTAACTGATTCTAATAATAACTCTCTACCTATCGGGTTATATGATTGAGTAAAATATGGTGAAGCATCTAAGATTGTTACATTTCCATCTTTTACAGCTCTAATTTGTGACCATACTGAACTATTTTCTAAATCTTTTTTATCAGAATCCGTAGCTATAACAATAATGTGATCTGCATCTATTTCAGTTAAACCTTCCATACTAACCGTTGGTAATGTTATCCCATCTTGCTTTGGCATATTTTCAGGTCTAGATAGTTTCATGTCATCATTTACAATAGTTCCTATACCCGCATCACTGAATACCATAAATTGACCTTGAGTTGCTAAAACTGTTAAGTACGTTTGATCTCCATTTTTAGCTATAACTTCTTTTCCAAGTTCTTCAGCTTTTTTGTCATAATTATTTAACCACTCTTTAGCTTTATCTTCTTGGTTAAATAACTTTGAAACATCTATTAATTTACTTCTCCAATCATTTGCGTAGTCTTTTATCATAACTACTGGAGCAATCTCTTTTAATTGATCATATATTTTTTCTTGTCTTTGACTCATTATTATTAAGTCTGGATTTGTTCCTAAAATTGCTTCAACATCCATAGTATCCATCATTGAATGACCTACAACTTTAGTATCTTTTAATTTATCTTCTATGTATGAAGGTACTTTAGTAGTTTCATAAGAGTCTACATTGGCTGTAGCAACTGGTGTGTGACCTAAAATTAAAAGTTCTTCACTGCTTCCTGAAATATCTACTATTCGTTTGGGATCTGCTGGTATTTCAACATCTCCTTTTACTGATTGAACCGTTCTTTTCTCATTACTTTCTTTATTTGATGAATTACCGCCTGCACACCCAGTAACTAACCCTAACGTGGCTACTACTGCTGCAAGCAATACTAATGACTTTCGTTTTTTCATGAATAAACCTCCCAATTATTTTTAATTACTATTTGAAATTAATTATCACTTTTATTTGTTCATATTATAGCAGTATTGATAATAATAGTCAATTACTTTTATAATTTCACATTATTTTCTTGAAACATTTTTTCTTAACCACAAAAAAAGATGTGAATTTTATTTCACATCTTCTCCATACACTATTAAGCTACAATAGCAAAGGGGTCAACTCAACTCCCCACCATAAGTTTACAATAGCAAAGGGTGTTTATTTAGTATTGACGTAACACTTCAAGTCCTCTCAACTCCACCACCATAAGTTTACAATAGCAAAGGGTGGTAGTTGTTATTTTCGTAATACTTCAAGTCTGAAAGACTTGGTATGGAGAAAATAATAACTACCACCCTAGCTACATAACCTACATATTCTTATCATTTATAGATTGTAAATACTCATCAATACTTTCAATAACACTACTTACACAACCTTCTTCAAAAGGAGATATTAAATTAGCATATTTAACAATATCTAAGAAAGACTTAGTTCCACCTATTCTACAAATATTTAGATAATCTTGCCATCCTTTAACTCTATCAACTTGCATCTTCTTCCAGAATTGAAGTGCACAAATTTGAGCTAATGTATAATCTATATAATAGAATGGATTTTTAAATATGTGGCCTTGCTTAAACCACCATCCACCTCTTTCTAAGAAGTCATTGCCTTCATAATCCTTATGCGGTTGATATTTCTTTTCTAGATCTCTCCAAACCAATTTTCTTTCATCTTTTGTCATGTTTGGATTTTCATATACTATGTGCTGGAACTCATCTACTAACACTCCATAAGGTATAAACTTAATAGCACTACCTAAGTGAACAAATTTATATTTATCAGTATCTTCTTTAAAGAAAAGCTCCATCCAAGGCCAAGTTATAAATTCCATACTCATAGAATGTATTTCACAACTTTCGTATGTTGGGAAGTTTATATCTGGAATTTCAATCCATCTTGACATATAAACTTGGAATGCATGTCCAGCTTCATGAGTTAAAACATCTATATCATCTGCTGTTGAATTAAAGTTTGAGAATATAAAAGGAGCCTTGTATTCTGGTATATATGTACAATATCCTCCAGCACCTTTTCCTTTTTTAGTTTCTAAGTCCATTAATTCATGATCCATCATATATTTAAAGAACTCATCAGTTTCCTTAGAAAGCTCTGAATACATTAAAATACCATTTTTCATTATAAAATCAGAGTCTCCTTTAGGTTTTGCATTTCCACTATTAAACTCAAAATTTTCATCAAAGTATCTACATTGTTGAAGTCCTAATCTTTCCTTTTGTCTTTTATATAATTTATTTGCAACAGGTACTATATACTCACTTACTTGTTTTCTAAAGTTTTCAACCATTTCTGCATTATAATCAGTTCTTAACATTCTTATGTAGCCAAGTTCTACGAAATTTTCAAAACCTAATTTTTTAGCCATTTTGTCTCTTACTTTTACTAGTTTATCGAATAAATCATCAAATTTGTTCTCATTTGCTTCAAAGAATCCATAATATGCTTGTGATGATTTTTCTCTTTCATCTCTAAATGGAGATGTCATATAAGGCCCTAGTCCTGAAAGATTTCTTTCTTCTCCATCAAAAGGAATTTTTGCAGATGCTAAAAGTTTAGTATATTCTGATGCTAATTTATTTTCTTCTTGCAACTCAGCTATTATTTCTTTAGAAAATGCTTGTAGCGAATAGTCCGCTATAGACATAAATTGCTTTCCTAACTCTTGTGTAAGTTTATCTTTAAATTTTGAATTCACTAGAGCTTTATAAAATAATGAATTTAACTCTTCATAATGAGGACCATTTTCATCCCAATACTCTTTTTCTTTTGCATAAAATTCATCTTCAGTATTTATACTGTATCTTATAGAAACTAGCGTTGCCATACTATCTATATGATTTCTTAGTTTATTAATCTCATCTATATTTTTTCTAAGTTCATCATAATTTGCACTAGTTTCCATGTTTTTTACTAGACTTTTAAATTTCTCTTTTATTTTTTCATAATTAGGTCTTTTGTATTTAAAATCCTTAAATTTCATTTTATCACCTCGTTATATATTATTTGTAGTTTTAGCTTATGTTAAAAGCTATAATTTATGTAAATTTTTACTAATTTATATCTTTAAACTTACTTTACTATACGTATAATTTAAAGTCAATTAACCCAATATTCATTTAATTTTTGTATTTTACTAACCCCTAATCTATTGATAAAATTTTGACTATGCTATAAACTGTACTTAGCAAATTAAATTGATTTATTGGGAGGAAATTATGTATAAACTAATCGCATTAGACATAGACGGTACATTACTAAATAGTGAAAAAAAAGTTACACAAGAGGTTTTTGATGCAATACAAAATGCAAAAGAAAAAGGTGTTAAAGTTGTATTATCAACTGGCAGACCACTTCCAGGGGTTCAAACTTTATTAAAAGAATTAAAGCTTAATGACGAAGAAAATTACGTTGTTACATTTAATGGTGGACTTGTTCAAGAAATTACTTCTCAAGATGTTATTTCTAATATAGAAATGAGTCATGAAGATTTCGATTATATATATAATGAATTAGCTAAAAAACATGATATAAAAATTCATATAAACACTCCAGATTCTTTAGTTGTTCCTTATACAGAAGTTCCTAAATACAGTGTTCATGAATCTACACTTAATAACATTCCTGTTATTTGTATGGATGAAAATGAAATTAATTCAGATTTAACATTCTGTAAAGTTATGCTAGTTGATGAACCTGAAGTTATAGAAGATATCATAACTAAAATTCCACAAGAGTTCCATGATAAATACACTATAGTTCGTTCAGCTCCATTTTTCTTAGAATTTTTAAATAAGAAAGTTAACAAAGGTTCAGGATTACAAGCTCTATGTGATAAGTTAGGCATAGATCCAGCTGAAGTTATAGCTGTTGGAGATGAAGAAAATGACAGACATATGATTGAGTTTGCAGGACTTGGAGTTGCTATGGGCAATGCTAGAGATAGTATAAAAGAGATCGCTAATCATGTTACTGAAACTAATAATAATCACGGTGTTGCTAAGGTTATATCTGACTTTATATTATAATTAATAATGGGAATAGTATTGAATTATCAATGCCATTCCCATTTTGCTTATCACATTCAATTTTACTGTTAATTAATAAGTATTGCAAAACACTCATATGGTTTTAAAATCATAGATTTGCTTAAATCTCTTTCACAATAATTTTTGATTAATATCTTACATTTGAAATTTTTAATATATTGATTTATATCAATTTCAGTATTTTGTGCAAAAAAGTTACATACAACTAGTAGTTTTTGATTTTTATACTCCCTAATATAAGCTAATATACTTTCATGATCTTTTAGTATAGGGGTTATATCTCCATGAGATATTATGTCGTATTCTTTTCTTAAGTTTATCAATTTTTTATAATAATTATATATGGATTCTTCATCTTCAATCTCATATTTTGCATTTATAATTTTATAATTATTAGCCATTTTTATCCATGAAGATCCTTTTGTAAATCCACCATTTTCATTCCATTGCATAGGTGTACGAGAGTTATCTCTTGACTTAGATCTTAATATTTGTAAAACGTCATCTTCACTATATCCTTTTTTAATTAAGTTTTTATATGCATTTATACTTTCAATGTCTTTATATTCATTTATACTTTCAAAATTAGGATTTGTCATTCCTATTTCTTCACCTTGATATATATACGGAGTTCCTCTCATTAAATGTATAGATGTTGCTAGCATCTTTGCAGATTCTATACGATAACTTTTATCATCCCCAAACCTAGATAATGCACGAGGTTGGTCGTGATTTGACCAAAATGTAGCGTTCCATCCGTTTCCAACTTGCATTTGAACTTGCCAATCAAAAAGTATTTCTTTTAACTTGTCAAATTCAAATTGAGCTAATATCCATTTTTCACCATTTAAATAATCTACTTTTAAGTGATGAAAATTAAATGTCATATCTAATTCCATGTTGTTAGGGTTAGTATAATTTATACAATTTGGTATAGTAGTTGATGACATTTCTCCAACTGTCATAGAATTTTCATAAAGTGAAAATACATTTTTATTTATATCTTTTAAATATTCATGTATTCTCGGTCCATCTGTATAAAATCTTCGTCCATCATGATTAGGACTTTCTAAAGTATCATTTGGAAAATCTTGATTTTTAGATAATAAATTTATAACATCTAGTCTAAACCCATCTACTCCTTTTTTCATCCAGAAATTCATCATTTTATATATTTCTAACCTTAATTTTGGATTTTCCCAATTTAAATCAGCTTGACTTACGTCAAATAGGTGTAAATAATATTTATCTATATCCTCTACATATTCCCATGCACTTCCTCCAAATTTAGATTCCCAATTGTTTGGTAATTTTCTATCTTTAGTTTTTTTCCATATGTAAAAATCATGATATGGGTTGTCTTCTCCTTTTTTTGCCTCCTTAAACCATCTATGTTGTGTTGATGTATGATTTATAACCATATCCATTATAAGTTTCATACCTCTATTATGAACTTCTGTTAATAATTCTTCGAAATCATCCATAGTTCCAAATATAGGGTCTATATTATAATAATCTTCTATATCGTATCCATTATCTTTTTGTGGAGATACATATATAGGCGTTAACCATATTACCTCTATACCTAAATTTTCAATGTGATCTAGTTTTTGTATTATACCCTTTATGTCACCTATTCCATCATCGTTGCTGTCTTTAAAACTTTTGGGGTATATTTGATATACACTAGCTTTTTTAAACCAGTCCTTATATCCCATAAATACTCACCTCTCTGTAACTTAAATCATTAAATTAAAACTTGTTTTTATTTTTTATTAAATTTTAGCTTTTTATTTCTATATTTATGAAACGCTATAGTTAAAATAAATGGAATTACTAATGCAACTACCATTGCTAATATATAATTAATCCAATACTGAGGTTGAATCGCTAAAAATGCTGGAAGTCCACCTATTCCTATTGAATTTGCCAAAACTCCTGTAGATATAGATAAAGTTGCTGCAGTTGCTGAACCTATTAATGCTGCATAAAAAGCATATTTATATTTTAGGTTTACACCAAACATTGCAGGCTCTGTTACTCCTAAATATGCTGATATTGCCGAAGATAATGACATCGATTTCATTTTTGCATCGTTTTTGTAAAGTATAAACATTGCTATAGCTGCTGATCCTTGAGCTATATTACTTAGTGCAATCAAAGGCCATATCATAGTTCCTCCTGTTGAAATTAATTGTAAATCTACAGCTAAGAATGTATGATGTAAACCAGTTACAACTAATGGTGCATATAAAGCTCCAAATATAATAGCTCCAATTAGTTTAAACGGTCCAGTTAGTAATTGATTGAAAAACATTGCAATTCCATCTCCTAATGTACGAGATATTGGACCAATTATTGTATATGAAAGTAATACAGTGATTATTAATACTATAAATGGAATTATTATCATCTTTAAAGTATCTGGTATATATTTACGAAGGTTCGTTTCTAATTTAGCTAAAAATATACCTGATAGCATTGCTGGTATTACTTGTGCTTGGTAACCAACTTTTTGTATTGTAAATATTCCAAAATCCCAAAACGGAACAGTACCTTTTGTTGCTGCTTCCGCATATCCATAAGCATTTAATAGTTGTGGAGATACTAATGCTATTCCTAGAACAATACCCAAAACCTCTGATCCTCCAAACTTTTTGACAGTTGACCAGGTAATAGCAACTGGTAAAAAATGAAATATAGCTTCACATATTACCCATAAAAAGCTATTTACTTCATCTAATACTGGGTATAGCTGTGTTAAAGTTTCAGCCCCATTTCCAAATATAGGTAAATCACCTATTATATTTCTAAACCCTAACATTAATCCACCAGTTATTATAGCAGGTAGTATAGGTATAAATATTTCTGCAAATCCAGATATTAGTCTTTCCATAAAGCTCATATTTTGTTTTGCTACGTTTTTAACTTCTTCTTTGGTAGCACCCTTTACATTACTTAACTGAATTATTTCATTATATACATCTTTTACCCCTGAACCAATTACAACTTGAAATTGACCAGCATTTGTAAATACGCCTTTAACTATAGGTAACTTTTCAAGACTTTCTTTATCAGCCTTCGATTCATCTTTTAAGACAAATCTTAACCTAGTTACGCAATGAGATAAACTTGCAATGTTTTCTTCACTACCAACTAGATTTATAATATCCGAAACTTCTTTTTCATATTTTACCATGTCATTACCCTCCATCAGTATTTTTAAAAACGTTTTCTTGAAATCATTTTAACTTGTTTAAACAACATTGTCAATAACTTGTTTAAACAAATTTCCAACTGACTATATACTCTTTATTTGATATAATAAAAGCGTTGATTAATTTTAAAGAAAGGACTTATACACATGGCTGTAAATAAATATTTAAATATACATAATTATTTAAACGATAAAATACAATCTAATGAATTTAAAGATGGAAAATTACCTTCTGAACATGAATTAACTGCTTTGTTTAATGTAAGTAGAAACACCGTTAGAAGAGCGTTAGATTTATTAGCTTCAGATGGGTTGGTGACAAGCGTCCACGGAAAAGGAGTATTTGTTTTAGAAAAGCAACCTCTTAATTTTTTAGTAGGAGGATTACAAAGCTTTAAAGAAGCATCAGAGTATAATAATTTAAATTATCACACTTGTATACCGTTATTTGAAAATATTATAGTTGATGAAGAATTATCTAAAGAAACTAATTTTTTAATTAATTCAAAAGCAATAAAAATGTTTCGTGTTAGAAATATAGATAATGAAAATGTTATATTAGATATTAACTACTTTAACTCAAACATTATAAAAGGCCTTACTAAAGATATAGCTTATGAATCTATTTATGATTTTATTGAAAATAATCTTAATCTTAAAATAAGCGGTGCTCAAAAAATAATTTCCATTGAACCCGCTTGTCCTATTGATAAAAAATATCTTGATTTAAATGACTTCAACTTAGTTGCTGTCATAAGTAATTATGTTTATTTAGATGATGGTTCATTATTTGAATACACTCAATCTAGACATCGCCCTGATAGATTTAAATTTAGTACTTTTGCTCGCCGTTCTTACAAGTAATTATTTATATAAATTGTTTGTGGTAGGAATCCAATATAAAGTCATATTTTATTTTCTGTAGAGTAAAATGATTGATATTAAACCTTTTACGTTTAATATCAATCATTTTATCAAATATTTAATTTAAATTATAGTTATATCTAGTCCTATACTTTCATCTAGTCCTACAATTGGTATTTCTAAATTATTTTCCTTTAATAATTTTTCTAGTTCTTCAATAAATATTCCTTTTCCATCTATCATTTTTATATCACTTAATTTTTCGGATAAATTATTACATCCACTTAACTCTCCAAACCAATTATCAGAACTACAAGTTTTATTATACCCACAACTAGGACTTCCATCTATAGCTATTATAGCTTTAATTTTATAATTATTTTTAATATAGTTTTCAAATTGTTTTATGTATGGATCTAGCATAATCTTACATTGATTTCTATAAAATAAATTATCAAATTGTTCTTTTACATGTCCCCACCTTTTAATTCCATACATAACCATCTCAGGACAAGGTAATTGAATTATTCCATACCCACTACTTAAAATTTGTAAAGAAACATTATGTGACCCTTTATCATTAGATAGCCCTTCCACTTTAGAGTTACAATTTAATATACAATGGCAAACAGCTACTATTTCCCTTTTTCTTTCCATATATATCTCCTTAATTTTATTAATATTTTCATAGTATCACAGTAAATAATTGGTGTGTTATAGATTTTTACTATTTTAGACAATTTACTTATAAATATTTCCGATTTCAAAAATTGATAGTTTTGTATTATTATTAATTATGTACTAATAATTTAATTGCGGAGGAAATCGTAATCATGAATACAAAGAAAATAACATTTAGCGCAATGTGTATATTAGTAAATATAGTTTTCGGTATGTTTGTCGGTATGTTAAACATTCCATTACTATTTTTAGATACCGTTGGAACAGTACTTGGGGCTGTTGTCCTTGGACCTTTATGGGGAGCACTTATAGGGGGAGGAACAAATTTAGTCCTTGGTGTAATATCAGATCCTACAAATATACCATTTGCTTTAGTTAATATAGCACTAGGTGTTATAGTTGGATTTATAGCTAGAAAAAAATCATTTGGTTACAAAGAGGCTATACTTACAGGATTATTATTAGCTGTAGTTTGTCCTTTAATAGGAACACCTATTTCAATACTATTATTTGGAGGTTTAAGTGGAAGTGGAGCAGACTTATTGGTTGGATTTTTAGTTCAATCTGGACAAGAAATTTTTACAGCTGCTTTTATACCAAGAATTATTAGTAATATAGTAGATAAACCTTTATCTTGTATTTTAGTGGTTTATTTCTTAAGTAAAATGCCAAAAAACTTTATATCTCAGTTTTCTAAACAGACTTATAAAGTTTCATAATATAATAACCTTTTTAAAGCACTCTGTAAAAAAGGGTGTCGCATTAATATTTGCGACACCCTTTTTTCATGTAATCTTATATCTATTTATATAACTCAAATAATTTATCTTCTTTAATTAAAAATATATGTTCATCGATATCTTTAGTTGCTCCAATTGCAGAAATATATTTAGGCTGATCAATTATAAAATTACTTTCTGAAGTTTCATTTTTTATAAAATTATCTACAGTTAAAATTTCATCTACCGCAAGACCTATAAATCTACTATTTTGCATAATTACAATTACCATATCATGATAATGATCTTTAAAAATGTATTTTGTTTTATTTAATAATTCAAGTACTTTTTCCATATATTGTTTTTCTGCTTTATTAAGCAAATCTAGCAATTTTTTTTCCCTAATCTCTTCATTTTTTTCTTTTTTACATTTTTCAACTTCTATAGCTATTTCATGTAGTAAAGTGTGTGGTGAATCTATCTTTTTCATATGAAAATTTATACTTTGTATATCAGTTGAAAAATTATCATACCATTTACCAAATGCACATTGATGTGGATCTGTAGTTAAAGTAAATTCTCTATTTTCATACACTGAATTTTTCAATTCATTTACCCACTTAATATGATCATTTTTTCTAATATCTATCATAGCTTTAAAATCTTCATATTCTTCTTCAGATGACTTACATCCAAATAAACTTCTCAGACTTAAAACTGGTACTATTTGGTTTCTTAGTTGCATAACCCCTAATTCACTCTTTTCACTTTTTTGTATCGAAGTTATATTGTCAGGAAGCTCAGTTAATGCAATTGTCACACTACTGTCAATTGCATATAAATTATCAGCTACCCTAAATATAACATGAGGTAATCTTTCTTCATTTATCATAGTTAAATTCCCTTCCTTAAAAATGATATAAACTCTATAAATTATAATAATTTATTATTATAATTGTAATTACAAATTATTAGCTTTCTAATTATACCAAATATTACCAATAACATTCCAGTCTTTTTGAGAATCTTTCTCACTTTTTATATCCATAAAAAACGAAGTGGGATTATGTGTAAGTTTCGAAACATTCCAGGCTTTTTTCCAGCCTGTTGTAAGAAACTTATACATAATCCCACGAAGTAACCTATACAGCTTTACTATGTCTTTTAAATATAAAATTAAAAAAAACTCTAATACCTTTAAACACTATCACTATTACAAATAGTATTAATATGCCCGTAAGAGCCCCTGACGAGTCTATAAGAACATCTTTCATGCTACCTACTCTTCCAGCTACCGCTAACTGTCTCATCTCATCATAATAAGCATATGATATACTTGCTATCAGGGCTACAATACTAGCTATGTATATTCTTCTACTAAGAGCATATATAAGTAGACTTATAGAAAATCCTATACCTGCATATATACTAAAATGAGCCATTTTTCTAACTATATACCCCTTATCTCCATACTGCTTAAGTTTGTCAAAAACTTTTTCTTTTACGCTTATTATATTATGATCTTTTAAATTTACTTCTGATCTAATTTTATCAATTACATTAACAGCTGTATCAGATTGTTGTTTTGATACATCTCCTTCTTGACTAGAAAAATAATACATACCTCCCATAGTCATTACTACTAGTAGTAAGCATACTATTTTTTTCATACCGCCATCACCTGTCTTTCACAATATAGGCACAAGTTTAATATATACCTAAAAGTTTAATTTCGTGATAAATCACTTTTATATAAGTAATTATTATACTACAAATCTAAAAATAGTAAATGAATTTTATTTGAAAAATCAAAGAAGCTACCTGTTTAAGGTAGCTTCTTTTTTAGCCTACATAAAATATGTCATATGAAGCATCCATAGCTTCATTTATATCTAAGCAGTATATATCTTCATCATTTTCAAATCCATTTTCTTTTACCCATTCATCAAATTCATTCTTCGTCCAGAAGAAATTCATAATGTTTCAACAACTAGATGCCCAATTTTCATGCTTATCCAAATTTAAATGAAGCACTCTTAAATCAGGATTGTTTGAACTTGTTACTTTTCCATCTCTTATAGATATATTTATTTCATTTCCAGTTACATAACATTTAGAATTTATATCTATATCTTGATTAAAAGTACACCTCCATCCCATTGCATCAATTGCACACATTGCATTAAACTCTCTATTATCTGCAAGTTTAACTCTATGCATAGTTGGATGAGCTGATACTGGATATATAAAATTTATGTATCCATCATCATCTACAACCATTATGTTTTTATCTATAAACAATTCTAGAGTTTCTTTTATATATTCTTTTTTTAAGTTTAGTTTATCTTCTAAAAAAACTACACTTTCCTCTAAGCTTACAGGTCTTTCTTTTTCTATTATCATATCCATAATCGATACTCTAATATTTTTTTGTATTTGGTTTAAATCCCTATATTTATTGTTTTCCATTTTAATTTTATACTCCATAACATGCTGATAATTTTTTTGTTAATCTATTTTTATATTCTAGATATTCTTCACTCTCTCGCTCTCTTGGTCTATCTAGATCTATTTTTAAATCTTCTAATATACACCCTTTATCTCTAGACATAACTACAACTCTGTCACTCATATATACCGCCTCATCTACATCATGAGTAACCATTATTGCAGTTATCTTTTTTTTCATCCAAATATTTTCTAGTTCTTCTTGAAGATTTTGTCTCATTTGAAAATCAACCGCTCCTAAAGGCTCATCCATTAAAAGAACTTCTGGGTTACATGCCAGTGCTCTTATAACAGCGACCCTTTGCTTCATTCCCCCTGATAGCTGATGTGGATACATCTTTTCTTTTCCCTTTAAATCTGATATTGATAATAGTTCTTCTAATCTCTGTTCTCTTTCTTTTTTAGACATTTTTTGTTGCTTCATTGGAAATTCAACATTTCCTTTTACTGTTTTCCACGGAAATAATGCATAATTTTGAAATACAAATGCTCTATCTATACCTGGTTTATCTACTACTCTATTATCTAGTAAAACTTGACCGTTTTCACACGTTTGAAAACCTCCTATTATAGTTAATAATGTAGTTTTACCACAACCAGATGGACCTAGTAATGATACAAATTCCCCTTCTTTTATGTCTAGGTTTATATCCTCTAATACTTTATGTTCTACTTTATTATTTATAAAGGTTTTACTTATATTGTCTATTTTTAGTTTCATTAATTATCAAACCTCCATTTGCAAAGGCTCTTGTTTATAAATTTTAATATTCTATCTATTATAAATCCTATTAATGCTGCAAATATCATAAGTCCAATTAAAAGCTCAGTATTCATCATTGTTTGAGCTTGTACCATAGAGTAACCGAGACCGGCACTCGTTGCTATAAACTCGGCTCAGATTACAGACATCCAACCAGTACTTATTGCAAGTCTTGCTCCAGTTAAAATATCCGGAAGAGCTGCTGGTAGCATTACATTAGTAAATATTACAAATGGAGATGCCCCCATGCTTTTTGCTGCATTGTAATAATCTTTTGATATAGATCTAACTCCTTGAATTGTATTAAGGATTATAGGGAATACTCCTGCAAAAGCTATTAAGAATATCGTTGGCCCATCTCCTATACCAAACCATACTATAGTTAATGGAACCCAAGCCATTATAGGTACTTGTCTTGCTGAATCTACGACTGGAGAAAATACCTTCTCAAATGTTGATGAGAACCCCATAATAAGTCCTAGAGGAAGTCCAAATCCCATAGCATACATAAATCCCTTTAATACTCTTTGCATAGTAATTAATACGTTTTTTACAATTTCAGGGTCTGTTATACATGTTATAAATCCATGAAACACATCCATTGGCATAGGAAGTAAAAGTGAGCTCCCTATCCTTTGCGCACTTATTTGCCATATTCCTATTATCACTATAAATAATAATATTTTATAAAATGCATCTAAAAACTTTTTATTTAATCCTCTTTTTTTATTTATTTCTGTATTTGCAGAAACTTTAACTTCCACTTTTTAAACTCACCCCAAACTTCTTTTGATATCTCTGTATCTGTATATTTTTCTAGTTCTTTTTTAAACAAGTTTTCATCATTTAATTCTTTTACACTTTGATTGTATAGTTTTATAAATTGATCATATAATTTATTTTGTTTAAATGATTTATTTACAACCATTACATATGTATCATAATCCTTATTTATTGCTGTAGAAAATTTTTTCCCGTTTAAACTAAGTGCTTTTATACTATCAATTACTATAGCATCTACTTTGTCGCTTTCTAATGCATAAGCTAGCCCCCCACTTATAAAAGGTACTTCCTTTGCACTTTCATAATACTCTTTTACTAAATCAATTTGATAATTCCTATTTTGTGTGACTCCTACTTTTTTTATATTTTCATTTTTAACTAAAAATATATCAGAGTTTTGAACTACAGTATCTACAATTTCAAAATTTTCATCATACTCTACAAATTTTTTCGCTGCTTCTTTGCAAATTATAGCCATATCTATTTGCTCTGAACTCAGAGCCCACTGCATGGTACTTGCTCAACAATCATTTATAGAATATGTCTCTATTAAATTTTCAATTTCAATATCTGTAAAATAATCTTTGTTTATCATATAATCAATGATAAAACCAGAGGTATCATCTGATACCCCTATTCTTATATTTCCATCTATTTTTTCAGTCTTAGGATTAAAAAATAATATTCCTAAGCTTCCTATTATAATAATTAAACCTAAAATTATATTTTTAGTTTTGTCCATCTATCTCCATTGCCTTTGCTTTCCAATCTTCATAGCTCATACCTTTAGGGAATACTGGATCTACTTTTTCTTTTATAAATTTATCAAAATCATCTGCTCCACAAGATTTTAAAAGCTTATCATTTACAACTTTATCATAATCAGGTATTTCATCTAATGCCTTATTATCTTTATACATATCTAAATTATTTTTATATTCATCTCCAGTTATTTTCCATGTAAGAGTTCTTCCTTCTCCTACAGTCTTTTTATATATAGTCATTAATGCTACTTCTTCATCTACACTATAGTTTTTAGCAAATATTTTTGCTGCTTTAACTGGGTTTGTATATATATACTCTATAGCTTTTGTATGTGCTAAAACCATTTTTTCAGCTAAGTCTGGATGTTCTTTTATAAAGTTTGTATTTAATGAGAATGAACAACAGTTATATTCTTTTCCTGTATTTTTCTCCTTATATTGAGTTGATGAAATTATCTTTCCAACACCTTCTTTTTCCGCTACAGATCCCCATGGATCACATGTACTGAATGCTTTTATTTGACCTGTTTTTAATGCTAAGTATGCATCTTTACTAGAGTCTATATTTACAACTTGATATTTAGATGAGTCTACTGGAAGACCTGTTTCTGGCCCATAATCTGTAGTCCATAGTAAATCACCATCTGGATCTGACGCTATTTTTTGTCCTATTAGTTCTTTAGGGTCCTTTATATCATTTGCAACTACTAAGTATTCAGATCCACCTCTATGGTTATTTGCAGCTACAACTATTGGTGATCCTTTTGGTATAGCTCCAACTAATCCTTTAGTACCAATATACCCTGCATCCATTTGTCCAGCTGCCATAGCTTCTGGTACTTTTCCGTTACCTACAGCTTGAACGTTAAGACCTAAATCCTTATAAATCCCAGCATCCACAGCAACTGGAGCAGCCGTCATGTGGTCACAATTATAATAACCTAATTTAATTGCATAATCTGAACTACCTTTTGTTGAAGTTTCTTGTTTACTTTCCTTACTACTACATCCTGTTAAAACAGTAGTACTTATTGCACCTATTAGTACTAATGACTTTACCTTGTTTGAAATTTTCATTTTTAATTCTCCCCTTTGTTGAATTTATATTAGCAACATGCATTCATGCCTTCACCGAATAAATCTATTAATTTTTTATTTTCTAACCTATATATTGCATATCCTACATTCCCATTTTTAGATCCAGATAATATAAGTTCCATTTCATCTTTATCATCTATATTTTTAAATTCTATTAAAATATCATCTATAGGTGCTCTTATAGGTTCTGTTATATAAACGTTTTCATCGCCACTTATAATTCCAACCATTTCATTGTGATTATTGCCTTTTTTGTAAACCACTAATAAATCATCTACTTTATCGTTATTTATATCGTGTTGTGCGTACGTAAGTATTTTTTCATATTTTACATTTTCTTTAAAATAACTTAAATACTCTTCATTTACATCTGGTAGGTTACTTTCTTGCTTATTTTTTTCTTTGCTGTATACTGAAATTCCAATTAAAACTACTATTATAGAAAGTATTATTAAAAGTTTTTTACGCTTCATTTTTTGCAACCTTTCTTAAGCTAGGCATTATAGCTTTTATGAAAAATATAAATATTATAAATGAGCATATATATTTTGCCGAATCAGGTATATTTAACATTATAGTATTAGCTATACTTATAGATTCCTTAGTGTAACTCATATTTATATTTGTAGCCTTTCCAATTAAAAGCAAGTTTGTTATATACCCAATAACTAATGAGCACGTTGTGAGTGTTATAGAATATATAGCTACAGTTCTCTTTCCTATTACTTTATACATACTTATAAGTTCTGGTAAATTAGTAGCAGCTCCAGCTATTAAAAATGTTATAGCGATTCCTGGTGATGCACCACTTGCTACTAGTGCCGCAATAAATGGTATATGTCCAACTGCACAAACATACATAATACATGCAAGTACTGCTATACTACCCAAAGACAGTACACCTGGATTTCCTAAGTATTTTTGAATTATGCTACTTGGAAACACCGTTGTTATAAAACCTGCAACAAACATACCTATTACAACATATTTGCTAATTGTAAGTGCTAATTCAGAAAATGACCATTTTAATCCTTCTATCACTTTTTCTTTAAAGCTTAACTCTTCTTCTTCTAGCTCAATAGCTATTTCTTCATCCTCTTGTTGGTTTATACATAGTTCATTTTTACCTAAGTAGTTTCCTAAAAGTCCTACTATTATTGGCACGACAAATCCCGATATAACATAAATAATAGTTATATCTGGCCCTAATAATCCTAAACTTAATACTACTGCTATTGGATTGATAATTGGAGTTGATGTCATAAAAGCTAAAACTGGACCTAGGTAAGCGCCAGAGTAATACATGCTTATACCTATAGGTATAACCCCACAACTACATATAGGAAGTAACATTCCTGAAACTGTACTTTTGAATAGTGATGATATTTTTTTATTTCCAAGAGATTTTTGAAATTTTTCTGGACTTATTAGATTGTGTAGTAGACCTGCTATTATAAAGCTTATTATTAGCCATCCTGAGGCTCCATTTAATATACTTATAGACGCTAGTACTACATCTTTAAAAAAATCTAAAATATACATTTAATTCTCCTCTAATTGTTTATGGCTTCTATTATTGCTTTTTCTATTACATCCTTTGAAAGTCTATCATATTTTTTTCTTTGATTTATAATCATAGTTCCTTTTGTTATAATTCCGTATTTTTTTAAATAAGTAAAATCTTTTCCTGCTTGATATAATTTTATATCTAGCTTTTCTTTGTAAACTTCTCCTAACCTTTTTATTAGCATTCCATGCTCATCGCATGTAGGTCATGTATTTATAAACTCTACTAAAACTTTTGCCATTTCTCCTCCTTTATTTTTTCCTTTTTCCCCTTTAATTTACATTTTTTTACACTCAAGCTCTTTTTATTATACATAGAATTTTCAGACATTGTAAAATAGAATATATCTATATAACAACGTTATAGTATAGATATATCCTATTTGAATTTTTATCTATTTATTTTTCTTGCAAGCGTTGCTGTCCAAATACCAACCATTGTTACCCCTAAAAACATTTCTATTCCTGATAAAAATATGCTATATCCAAATGGAGTTATATCTCCATAACCAACCGTTGTAAATGTAACTATGCTAAAATGAAATGCTCTCACAAAATCATCTACCATAACATTTGCTGATTTCTCTGTAAAAAAAAGTTCTTTATAAGATATAATTTCACTTCCTATTTTAAGCCCAAAGATTAGATATAGTATAGTAAATAAAAATATAAGTTCTAAAGACGTTATAAGTGCATAAGTTGGCCTTTCTCCATATCCACAAATTAACCAAAGTGCATCTGATTTAAACCTTTTTATTCCCTTTAAAGTTTTTCGTTCTGTAGTTTTATAAATATATAAGTATTCACCATATTTAGCTAACAAATTATTTTCTTGAAATTTATAAGCTATAGTTCTATAAAATTTATAGCAACTTTCATAACTTTCATTATTTAATTCGTCAAAGAATGTATCTTCATTAAACTTAGTCACTAAACTATCATCAAATTCTAAGTTATATATATAAGACTCAGTTAATTTAAATGATTTTAAATCACAATCCTTGATTGTCATAAAATCCATATGACAGTTAATAAAAATACTTTTTTTAAAGTTACTATGTTCAGCTATAAGATTATTTAATTGATTATATCTTAATATTGAATTTTTAAAGCTACAATTTATAAACTTAACTTTATTAAATTTGCAATTTATGAATATACTATTTTCAAAGCTACAATCTATAAATTCTATATTTTCAAATTGAATATCCTTTATCTTTCTACTTTCAAATTGTGTTTTTTTAACAATTTTCAAATCTAAAATCTCATCTATTTTTATATATTTATTGAATTCATAAGAGCTTATATCTTTTATATTTTTGTCATTAAGCCTATTATTAACTTCGTTGTTAGTAATTTTTCTTAATTTATTAAACTCAATAGTTTTCATATTTATTCTCCAAAAAATAATTTTTTAATATTAACTATTTCGGTTTAATATTTAAGAATCCTTTGAAATAAAGTTTTTGTCATATTATTTTTATCATAATGGCTTACTTTTTTTAATATACTTGTACAAATAACCATTTGGGGGAGGATTAATTTATGAATACAAAGATAAAAGTTTTAGAGGAAAAACTACCGAAAAAATGTTGTTCCTATTGTAATCATCTTTCTTTAGAGGGTCCTAATGATGATTTTACTTATGATATAAAATGTGTGCTTTCAAATAGTACTCCTTTAAATGGAGATTCATGCAATGATTTTAGCCCAGAATATACTAATTTAAATCATGTTGATTTAGATACTTTATATTTAAAATTTTTAGAGTCAGCTATCCAAGTTGATTATGCATCTTACTTAAACTCGCTACATTGGAAGTTATTTAAAGAAAAAGCTTTAGATTATTATGACTATGAATGTTCTAAGTGTGGATGTAGCGACAATTTAAATGTTTACCATATAAATGACAACTTCGGGCGTGAAACTTTTGATGATGTAAATGTACTTTGTGAAAACTGTTTAAGAAATTAAATTTATATACTACTAATATTTTTTTAAAATAAACAAATAATAAATTCATAGTCAAATGACTATGAATTTATTTTATTTTGGAGGTATTTATATGTCAAATCCTATAAACTGTTCAGCTACAAGTTGTGCATATAACAACAGTGGAGGCTGTTATGCATCTGGAATTCAAGTAAAAGGTTCGAGAGCAAAAACAACATCTCAAACAAACTGTGCAACTTACCAAGATAAAGCATCAAGCTCATTTACCAACTGTTCTGGAGAATGTACTTGTGCTAAAACTCATTCTATCTCTTGTGCTGCAGATCACTGTAAGCACAATGATAGCGGATGCTGTAAGGCCGAGTCTGTTCAAATAAACATGCAAGATGCATCTTGCGAAACTTTTGTAACTAAATAGTCCCCCCACTATATTATTTACAAAATAAAAAAGAGCTAACTATAATATATAGCTGATGATAACTTTGTATGATTTAGCGACATTTTGAAAGCGAATTTTGCTTTCATGGAGCAAATCATACAAAGTTATCTTAAGCGTTCTATATATTAGTCAGCTCTTTTTATTTTAATTGAAACTTAAATCTTCGATTAGTTCTTCATATTCTCTATAATTCTCTTCGCCTTTTAAAATTCTTAACGCTCCATAAGAAAGAGCTTCTAACTCATTTTCTCCTGCTAGTACAGTTACTGGTGCAATAAATCTTACTTTATCACTTAGTTTTTTAGTTAAATTTTTAGAGTATGCAATTCCTCCAGTTAAAATAATTGCATCCACATCTCCATCTAAAACTGTAGATAACTCCCCAATTCCCTTTGCAACTTGGTAAATTAAAGCTTCATATATTAATTTAGCTTTTTCATCACCGTTTTCAATCATTTGTTCAACTTCTCTAATGTCTACAGTATTTAAATGCCCTACTATTCCACCTTTTCCTCTAATTTTTTTCATCATTTCTTTTTGAGTATATTTACCACTAAAGCACATATCTACAACCTTTTTAACAGGTATTCTTCCACTTCTTTCTGGAGAAAATGGACCCTCGTCATCAGAAACTACATCTACCATGTGCCCATTTTTATGTGCAGCTATAGTTATTCCTCCTCCAAGATGTGCTACTATTAAATTCATATCTTTATAATCTCTATTTTTTTCCTTTGAAAATTTAATAGCCATAGCTCTTGAATTTAATGCATGACTCAAACAATTTCTCTTTATTTCTGGAAACCCTAATACTCTAGCTACATCATCTAATTCATCAACTGCTACACTATCGTATATATATGCATTTACTCCTATTTCTTTAGCTATTTCATAAGAAATAAGCGCTCCTAAGTTTGATGCATGTTCTATTATAGGTTTATTCTTCAACCTATCTACCATAGCATCATTTACTAAATAAGCTCCTGATTTTACAGGCGGAAGTATCCCACCTCTTCCAACTATAGAATCTAATCCTTCTTTTTTAAAATCGTTTTCCTCGAGGATATTTAAAATTTTTTCTTTTCTCATTTCAAACTGATCAGTTATACTATTATACTTTTCTAATTCACTTGCACTATGATTTATACTTTTTGAAAAAAGCATATTTTCATCTTCATATACTGCAATTTTAGTAGATGTTGAACCTGGATTAATCGCTAATATTTTGTATCCCATAAACTACTCCCCTTTGACTAAATTCATTCCTACTTTAAATGCTTCTATATTTATGTCAACAAACTCCTTTTTTACATTATCACTTATAATTTGATTCCAGTCAATATGTTCAAGGTTCATAGATTTCACTAAGCTTCCAAGTAAAATTATATTCATCGTTTTTGGATTTCCAAGTTCAATAGCACTCTTTGATGCATTTATTAATTTGGCTCCAACTCTTAATAATTCTTCACTTATTTCATTTCCTTTGTATTCAGCTTTTCCATTTAATATTGGCATTGAATTTATTTGATAGTCATTGACTATTATTTTCCCATTATCTTTTAAGTACTCTAACCATCTTAATGCTTCCATTTTTTCAAATGATACTAAAATATCAGCTCCGCCTTTTTCTATAACTGGAGAATAAACTTTATCACCATATCTAACTTGAGAAGATACAGATCCACCACGCTGACTCATCCCATGTATTTCACTCATCCTTACATCATATCCTGATTCCATAAGACCAATTGTTAGAAGCTTGCTCGCAAGTATAGTACCTTGACCCCCAACTCCAACTAAAAGTACGCTCTTTGTCATTTATTTATCCCCCTTATATATAGCTTGTTTTGGACATATTTGTGAACATACTTCACATCCTACACAGCTAGTTTTTTCAATACATGCTTTTTTAGTTTCTTTATCAAATGATATAGATGGACAGCCAGATTTTATACATAGCTTACAGCCTATACATAAATCTTTATCTACATTACATTTTTGCTTGAATGCGCCTTTAAACTCTTCTTTATCTTCTTTAGAAAACTTTTTAAGTACACATGGCCATCTTGTTATTATAACGCTAGGCTCATCTAGTTTAAGTGCCCAATCTAGTGCATCATTTACTTCTTTTAAGTTATTTGGATCTATTGTTCTTATATGATTTATACCGCAAGCTAAAACTAATTTTTCAATATCTAATTCTTTTACTTCTTTTCCTTGTAATGTATATCCTGTTCCAGGATTTTGTTGATGACCTGTCATACCTGTTATTCTGTTATCTAAAATTACAGATATTGCATTACTTTGGTTGTATGCTATATCTATAAGTGAGTTTATTCCAGTATGGAAGAATGTAGAGTCTCCTAAAACTCCAACTACTCTCATGTTATTATTTTCTTTCATATTAAACACTTGTTGTGCTCCATGGCCTACACTTAAACTTGCTCCCATACATACTATTGAATCTAATGCATTGTATGGACTTGCAAAACCTAGTGAATAACAGCCTATATCTCCTGAAACCATAACATTTTTTCTCTTTCCTATTTCATAGAAAAATCCTCTATGTGGACATCCTGAACATAATGTTGGAGGTCTTCCAACTACTAAATCTTCATTATATTCTATAGTTTTTTTCTCTTCACCTAACATAACCTTTCTTATTACATCTGGAGTCATTTCTCCTGTGTATGGGAATATATCTTTTCCTATTACATCGATTCCCATAGCTTTTACTTGATCTTCTATAAATCTATCATTTTCTTCTATTACATATATCTTCTTAACTTTGCTAGCAAATTTTTTTATTTTTACATCTGGCAATGGATTTGTAAACCCTAATTTTAAATATGATACATTATCTTTAAATACTTCTTTTGCATAGTTATAGCAAACACCACTAGCTATTATTCCTATATCTTCGCTATTTAGTTCTATGTAGTTTAAATCAGTTTTATTTGAGTATATTTTTAACTTATTTAATCTCTCTTCAACTTTAATTCTAAGACCTTTAGAGTACGCTGGAACAGTAACTCGTTTTTGTACATCTTTTACATAATTTTTTACTTCTACTTCTTCTCTTTCTGAACAATTTACTATACCTTTTGAGTGACATAATCTAGTTGTCACTCTATATAAAACCGGAGTATCAAATTCTTCACTTACACTATAAGCTTCTTTTAACATATCTTTAGCTTCTTGACTAGTTGATGGTTCAAACAAAGCTATTTTTGCAAACTTAGCATAATTTCTATTATCTTGTTCATTTTGAGACGAATGCATTCCTGGCTCGTCAGCTGAAACTAATACTAATCCTCCATTTACGCCGGTATATGCAAAAGTAAATAGTGGGTCTGCTGCTACATTAACCCCTACATGTTTCATACACGCTAGAGTCCTAGCTCCAGCTATAGAACCTCCTATACTTGCTTCAAGTGCTACTTTTTCATTTGGTGCCCATTCTGCTAATATGCTATCTTTGTATGTAGCTACATTTTCTAAAATCTCAGTACTTGGAGTTCCTGGGTACGCAGATGCATACTTAACTCCTGCTTCATAAACTCCACGAGCTATTGCTTCATTTCCAGTCATTAATAGTTTCATTTTTATCCCCCTATTTTTATAATCCTTAAGTTTTTCTACTTTAAATTTAATCAACTAGGTCAATTGCTTCTTTTAAGATTCTAGGTGCAATCTTACACTTTTCTTTATTTACAGCACATACAGCAAATCTTACTCCCATTTTTAATGGTATAGTATATAAATTACTTTCTATGGCTTTTTCACATACTTTTATAGGATTTTTACAAGGTATACTTACAAAGAATCCATCTCTATATGGAAGTATATCTAACCCTATATCTCTAGCTTCATCTACAAATGCTTTAGCTCTTTCTTTTAAAACTGATTTATATGAATTTTTTTCATCTTCATATCTTTTTAGCTTTTCTTCATCATTTATAATTCTTGTTAATAACTCCATAGCTCCTCTATTGCAATTTGACCAATTTGCTCTTGCAGAATGTGAACATGAGTAATAAAACTCATCAGCTATGTCTTTATTACTAGATACACATAAGCAAGCCCCACTTCTCATTCCATATGCCGTATATCCTTTCGACATACTAAATCCTATAA
Organism: Paraclostridium benzoelyticum; assembly: GCF_001006285.1. GTDB lineage: Bacteria > Bacillota > Clostridia > Peptostreptococcales > Peptostreptococcaceae > Paraclostridium > Paraclostridium benzoelyticum. Next base: position 15,326 of record NZ_LBBT01000147.1, on the reverse strand, counting down.
TTATCAATATATTTTCAGGTAGGTTTTCAAACTTTTTGAAAAATCTTCTAGTGTCATTAGCTCCTTTACCTGAAAAATCTATGTATGCTACATCTACAAATAAAGTTATTTTTTTATTTGTGTCTTTTACAGTTTGCTTACATAAATTCAGTATTTTGTCCCATTCTTCATCAGAAACTGTATATCCAGTTGGATTATGAGCGGGTGTATTAAATATAGAAAAAATTCTATCTTGTTTTTTTGATAAATCCATAAATTGCTTTTTAAATGATTCAAAATTAAAATTTCCTTCTTTATTAAATAACTCATAGTTTGTAATATTTCTATTTATCTCTTCGCAAATAATTTTATATGGTCCCCAATACCAATCTGGTACAAGTATAGTTTCTTGATTTTCTGTATAATTAAAAACTGCTAACTTTATAGATCCAGACCCTCCTGGAGATGCAACTACTCTTATACTGCTGTTTGGCATAAATTCTTTAAAACAAGCTTTTTTTACTGCTTCTATATAGTCGCTTTGCCCTGCAATTTGAGCGTATGCCGCTATTTGTTTGTTATCTAAGTTTTTATATTCATCATAAACTGATTTTAAAGTTATAAGGTTTCCCTCATCATCCATAAGTGCTCCTATAGTAGCATTTATAACATTTTCTTTTCCCTTTTCTTTTTCACATATTTGTGCCCTTTTAGACAAGTTAAATATCATATCTTCTTCTTGTGGCCAAATAGCATGTTTAGCCGCCATTGACGTAATCATTAAATCCCTCCTAAATACTTGTATATTAATACATATTACAATTAGTTAGATTTAATGATTATTTATGAAAAAAAAATAAGACATCCTTCTGGATGTCTTATTTTTTATGATTAATTAGACTTTAACTTTTCTAATTCTTCTATTAATTTGTCGTTAAGAACTTTTATATGAGTTCCTTTCATTCCTAGCGATCTAGATTCTATAACCCCTGCACTTTCAAACTTTCTTAGTGCATTTACTATTACAGATCTTGTTATTCCGACTCTATCTGCAATTTTACTTGCAACAAGTAGTCCTTCTCTTCCGCTTAATTCTTCGAATATATGCTCTACAGCTTCTAATTCAGAATATGATAATGTTCCTATAGCCATTTGAACTACAGCTTTCTTTCTCATTTCTTCTTCTAGCTCTTCACCTATAGATCTTAATATTTCAAGCCCTATAACCGTTGCACTATATTCTGCTATTACTAAGTCGTCATCTGTAAACATTTGATCGTATCTCGCAAGTATTAATGTACCTAATCTTTGTCCACTACATAATATTGGAACTATTGTTAAATATTTTTCTTTTCTATCTTCTTCGTATGGAAGAAGTTCTATCATTTCTGTCCCAGTTAAGTTTTCTTTTGTTTCGTTTATTTTTAATATATTTTTTGAATATGCTTCTGGGAACATCTTTTTATGTGTTTTTTCATCTTCTATAACTGAGCTGTCTTTTTCAACGTTAAGGTAAACACCTAATATTTTACCTTTAGTACTTACAACATAAGCATTCGAACTTAAAACTTCACCTAATGCTTCAGCTAATAAATTAAATGACACATTACTTCCACCACTAGTTTGTAATGTTTTGTTAATTTTTCGTGTTTTTTCTAGCATTTCGCTTGCCATCTATTATCATCTCCTCATGAAGTTTGGCCACTTTTATACCCTTAATACATTTATATTATTTTAACGTTCTTACTTTAGCACTGTCATATTATCATAATTTCAAATCTTTTTCAATACTATAAATTGGTTTTAGACACATTATTTTACATTATTCATTGCTTTTATCATTATTTTCTAAATTTTTCTCTTTTTTACACTCTTTATTAGAGCAAATTACCTTAGTTTCTGATTTTGTTACCTTCTCAATTAAATATGAATTACATTCACTACATAATTCTCCAGTAGGTTTATTCCATGATATAAAATCACATTCTGGATAATTCGAACATCCATAAAAGGCCTTACCTTTTTTTGATTTTCTAAGAATTATATCACCTTTTCCACATTTAGGACATTTTACGCCTACTTTATTTACTAGTGGCTTAGTTGTCTTACATTCTGGATAGTTTTTACAAGCTATAAACTTACCAAATCTTCCATATTTTATAACCATGTTAGATCCACAGTTTTCACAAATTTCATCAGTTTCTTCATCCATGTTTACTTTTTCAATATTTTCAATTGCTACTTCTATAGCCTCTTTTAATGGTGCATACACATCTGCTACAACTTCTTTCCAATATGTGTCTCCCTCTGCAACATCATCTAACATATTTTCCATCTGTGCTGTAAAATCTACATCAACAAATTTTTGGAAGTTTTCTTCTAGTATATTAGTAACTATTTTTCCTAGCTCAGTTGGACATAAGCTAGATGCATTTTTTTCAACATATTCTCTATTTAATATAGTAGCTATTGTTGGTGCATAAGTAGATGGTCTTCCTATACCTAATTCTTCTAAAGTTTTTACTAAGCTAGCTTCTGTGTATCTAGCTGGCGGTTGAGTAAAATGTTGAGAGTGTCTAACTTCTTGTGATGATAATAAGTCTTTTTCGTGAACAGTTGGAATAATCTTATCTTCTCTATCTGTAAAGTTATATACTTTAGTATATCCATCAAATTTTAATTTTGATCCTGTAGCCTTAAATACTAAATTATCTACTTTGCAAGTTAAGTTTAAAGTATCAAACACAGAGTCTTCCATTTGACTTGCAACAAATCTTCTCCATATTAAATCGTATAACTTATATTGATCTCTACTTAGAGAGGCTTTTATACTAATCGGTGTTCTATCTACAGATGTAGGTCTTATTGCCTCATGAGCATCTTGAACTTTTTTAGACTCAGCTTTAGCTTTTTTATTTTCTTCAAATTTATAGTATTTATCACTATATTCTTCTAATATAAATTCTTTAGCTTTTTCTTTAGCTTCTTCTGATATTCTCTTTGAATCAGTTCTTATATATGAAATTAAACCTAGAGTTCCTTCTCCTTCTATGTCTACACCTTCATATAATTCTTGTGCTACCATCATAGTTTTCTTAGTTGTAAAACCAAGCTTATTTGCAGCTTCTTGTTGTAACATACTTGTTGTAAATGGCTTAGGAGCTGATTTCCTTCTTGATTTTGACTCTATTTTATCTACTGTTAAATCTTTACCTTTTATTCTGTCTAGTATTTCATTTACTTGACCTTCGTTTTCAAGTTCTACCTTCTTATCGTTTTCTCCATAGAATTTTAAGGTAACATCCTTACCTTCTTTTGTTTTAGCATCTAATTCTATAGTCCAGTATTCTTTTGGATCAAAAGCTTCTATTTCTTTCTCTCTATCACATATCAATTTTGTCGTAACAGATTGAACTCTACCTGCACTAAGCCCTTTTCTAACTTTTTGCCAAAGTATAGGACTTATTTGGTATCCTAATAATCTATCTAGAACACGTCTTGCCTGCTGCGCATCTACTAAATCTAGTTTAATATTTCTAGGACTTTTTATAGCTTTTTTTATAGCATCTTTAGTTATTTCATTGAATTCAATTCTACAATTTTCAGTTTCATCCAATGATAATATATGTGATAGATGCCAAGATATAGCTTCTCCTTCTCTATCGGGGTCGGTTGCTAGAAAAACTTGTTTCGCTTTTTTAGCTTCTTTTTTTAATTCCTTTATTACATCCCCTTTACCTCTTATATTTATATACTGAGGTTCGAAATTATTCTCTATATCTACTCCTAATTTACTCTTAGGTAAATCTCTTATATGCCCTACAGATGCCTTTACTGTATAATGACTTTTTCCTAAAAATTTTTCTATGGTTTTAGCTTTTGCAGGCGACTCAACGATGACTAAGCTTTTTGCCATATATCCACACCCCCACAATTTTTATTTTACACTATATATCTTGTTTCGCATTTCTATTATCTTACCTTCTATTTCAAGCATATTTAAAATGCAATTTATATCTTGTATATTCATATTAGTATAATCACAAATTCTATCTATATGCAAGCTTCCTTTTGTTTCAATAATATCAAAAATGCTTTGCTGTACATATGTTAATCCATTGCTATTGCTATCATTAGCTATTTTATTAAATTTTTTTAAATTATATTCATTTATTATATCTTCTATATCATCAACAAGCTTTGCACCATCTTTTATTATCATATGACAACCTTTACTCATATCAGAGTTAATATTACCCGGAATTGCAAAAACGTTTTTACCTTGTTCAAGTGCAAAGTCAACGGTTATCAAAGCTCCACTTTTCTTTGTTGCCTCTACTACTATAACTCCATCACTTAGTCCACTTATTATTCTGTTTCTAGCTGGATAATTTGATGGAGCAACAGGATGTCCTACATTATATTCTGATACTAAAAGGCCTCCCTCTTCTAATATTTTATTAGATAGATTAAGATTTTTCTTAGGAAGTGGATTCTCTACGCTTGATCCTAACACAGCTATAGTCTTTGATGATCCTTTAATGCAACCTTTATGTGAGTGCTCATCTATTCCCATAGCCATACCGCTTACTATGTTTATATTATAGTTAGATAATTTTTCACTTAAACTTTGAGCGCACCAAATCCCATAAGATGTAGGTTTTCTAGATCCTACCATAGCTAAAGATAACTTGTCTAATTGATTTATATCTCCTTTGTAAAAAAGTACACTAGGAGCATTGTAAATATGTCTTAATTTAGAGGGGTATGTACTCTCATTCTTTCCTATATAGCTTACCCCATGTTTATATAAATCCTCTTTTAGCGAATCTATATAAGCACGACTTTTATATTTTACTATATTCTGTTTAATATTTAAATTTAAATTTTCAATTTTTAGTATATCTTTATCTGGTAGGTCCATAAGTTGCTCAATATTATCTACACTGTCTTCAATTTTTTCTATAGTTTTATTACCTATACCTCCTATAGATAATAACCATAAGTATATATCTTTTTTGTTCATAACTCACCTCTAAATTAAAACTTATTTATTCATCCATAAAATAATTGTAGTAAGCTTTTCTAAATGAAAATGCCTCTAGTACATGATTTTGTTCAATTAATTTTTTATTATCTAAATCAGCTATAGTCCTAGCAGTTTTTATTAACTTTGTATAACTCCTGTTTCCTAGCCTATACTTATTAAAAATTAACTTCAATACTTCATCAGCTTCATCACTTAACCTACAATATAAATTTAATTTAGAAGATTTAATTTCATTATTGAAATCTATAACATCATTTTTAAATCTATCTTTTTGAATTTTTCTTGCATTTTCTACTCTTAGTTTTATGTCTATTGAACTCTCTTCTTTTTTATTACTATTGAATTCTTCATAAGGTATAGAGTTTACTTCTATAAACATATCAAATCTATCTAATAGCGGCCCTGAAATTTTACCTAAATACCTATTTATATCACTTGTACTACATTTACATTCTGTATTTGACATATAGTATCCGCATGGGCATGGATTCATAGCTCCTATAAACATGCTATTACATGGATATTTTAAATTCATCTTTACTCTTGATATATTTATATACTTATCTTCTATAGGCTGCCTTAGTGTTTCTAATATTTTCCTATCAAATTCAGCTATCTCATCTAAGAAAAGTATACCTCTATGCGCTAGTACAACCTCTCCAGGTTTTGCATCAACACCACCTCCTATCAATGCCTGTTTAGTTGCAGTGTGATGCGGGGATCTAAATGGTCTATTTAAAAAAATTCCTTCATTTGCTTTTAAAAGCCCTGCTGCACTATATATCTTACTTACTTCCAATGTTTCTTCTTCATTAATACTTGGAAGTATTGTTATCATTCTTTTTGCAATCATAGTCTTTCCTGATCCAGGGGGGCCTATCATTAAAAAATTATGATTACCTGCTGCTGCTATTTCTGCTCCTCTTTTTACAAAATAGTTTCCTTTTATATCTGAAAAATCTTCATCATAATTTTCTTTAGTTTGAATAAATTTTAATTTTTCTTTCTTTATATCTATTTCTTTATTTATAAATCCTATGCACTCTTTCAATGTTTTAACAGGTATTATTTCTATTTCTTTTACAAATAAAGCTTCTCTTTCGTTTTCTTTGGGTAAAAATACTCTTTTTATACCCTTATTCTTAGCATTTATAACTATAGATAAAATACCTTTTACTTTTCTTAGTTTTCCATCTAATGATAGTTCTCCTATAAATAAACTTTCATTTAAGTATTCATCACTTTCATTTATAAAGTTTCTTAATATTCCTATAGATATAGGTAAATCAAAGTAAGCGCCTTCTTTTTTCATATCTGCTGGAGATAAGTTTACCACTAGTCTTGAGTTTGGAAATTTATATCCACTATTTAAGATCGCAGACTTTACCCGCTCTCTAGATTCTTTTATAGATGCTCCTGCTAGCCCAACAATATTGAAGCTTGGTATTCCATTAGTTATATCAACCTCTACATCTACTATTATTCCTTCAATGCCTACCAAGGTGCTTGAGTTTATAATACTTAACATTTTACTACCTCTTTTTTATTACTATTTAAAAAGCATTTTCAATATGGTTTATTTCATTATTTTTCAAATAAACTTCTATAACATCAAACCTTATTGGAACTTTTTCTAATTTATTTTTAACTATATAATATTTAGCAACACTTTTTATTTTCATTTGCTTTTTGTAATTTACAGCTTCTGACGGATATCCAAAGTTTATATTACTTCTTGCTTTAACTTCTACAAATACTAATTCTTCATTTAACTTTACTATTATATCAATTTCTCCAAATTTTAATTTGTAGTTGTTTTCTAATATGTAAGCTCCTTTAGATCTTAAATAATTTGTTGCTATTTTTTCGCCTAAATTACCTTTTTGTATATTATTCATAAAAATTACCTTTTATTTTGATTTTTTTTAAAGTATAGTCAATACTTTTATTTAGTATACAATTTTTTAAATGTAACCTTTTAAGCCTTGATAATTATTTTTCATAAGATTATGATTTAATATATATTAATTTGGGGAATTTGGAGGATTTATGAAGCGAACATCAAAAAAAAGAAAACTAAAAAATAAGAAAAGTGAAATTATTATAATTTCTGCAATTTCATTATGCCTATTTTTTATAATGTCATCTTTAGCATTAAATATATTTAAAGGTAAGGTTTTTGAAATTAACTTAACAAAAACAGCAAATGATAATGATAGTGTAAAAAATGTAACTATAAGCGCAATAGGGGATATAATGGCTCATGATGATCAATTAAAAGCTCAGTTTGATAAAGATACTAATACATATTCATTCGATAATAACTTTAAATATGTAAAACCATATATATCTAAATCCGATTTAGCTATAGGAAATTTAGAGACAACTTTAGCTGGCCCTAAAGCAAAGTATAGTTCATTTCCAAAATTCAATTCACCTGATGAATTGGCTGATGCAATAAAAAATAGTGGAATCGATGTAGTATCTACAATAAATAATCATACATATGATAGGGGTTCTGATGGAGTATACAGAACATTAGATGTTTTAAATTCTAAAAATATAGAACATGTCGGTACTAAAAAAAATGACACAAATGAAAACTTCTTAATAAAAGATATTGACGGAGTAAAGCTAGGTGTAACTGCTTTTTCCTATGGACAAGTATACGGAAGTACTACAGCATTAAATGGATTGCCAGTAAATTATAATGACCTTAACAATTTAAATATTTTTAACTCAAGCTATGTAGATATAGCATTTAATGAGATTAAAGATACTTTAGACGTTATGAACAATAAAGAAACTGATCTTCAAGCTGTTATACTACACTGGGGGGATGAATACACAAGACAACCTAATAAATTTCAAAAAGAGTTAGCTAAAAAACTATGTGATTATGGAGTTGATATAATAATAGGCTCTCACCCTCATATGGTTCAGCCTATTGAAATGATAAATTCTGATGAAAATGATAATGAAACTTTGGTTATATATTCATTAGGAAATTTCTTAAGCAATCAAAGAAATGAGATTTTAAATAAAAAATATACCGAGGATGGTGTTATTGTTAACATTGATATAGACAAAAACTTAAATACTGGAGAAACTACAATTTCAAATGTTGAATACATACCTACATGGGTTAATAAATATAACAATAAAAAAGGTAAACTTACATATGAAATAATACCTTTAATAAACGAAAAACAATTTTCTAAAATAGATAATTTACCACTTGATAAGGCAAAAAAATCATACAATAACACTACATCTATAATAGGTTCTTCCGACATTATAAATGTAGCAAAATAAAAAAAGCTATTTCAAAATAAAACAATGTAGTAAAAGGTTAAAATGTAAGGTTTAGCGACTTTTAAAGCGTCTTTCCAGCTTTAGAAGCAAACCTTATATTTTAACCTTTTTACTAATACGCTATTTTGAGATAGCTTTTTTTATTTATGCTTTTTTAAATATTACTTTCTCATCTATATCTTTTATAGTTTGACACCCCGTTAAAATCATAGTGGATTCAATTTCATTTATAACCTTCTTAACATACGTATCTACACCTTCACTAAGTCCTCCAAATGAAGCTGTTACGAATGGTCTTCCTATTAAAACTCCATCTGCTCCAAGTCCTAGCATTTTAACCACATCAACACCAGTTCTAACTCCTCCATCTGCAAGTATAGTAACCTGCCCTTTAACGACTGAAGCTATATCTTCTAATACATCACATACTCCTGGAGTATGATCTAATACTCTACCTCCATGATTAGATACAACTATAGCATCTACTCCAGCTTCTACGGCCATTAAGGCATCTTCCTTAGTCATTATACCTTTTAATATAAATGGTAGGTTTGTAGATGCTTTTAAATCCTTTATAGCATCAATTGACTTTGGCTCTACAGTTTTCCCATGCATCGATAACGTAACTAATCCACATGCATCTATATCTACACCTACTGCAAATGCACCTGCCTCTTCAGCTAATTTAATCTTTCTTTTTATATCCGAATTCTCCCAAGGCTTTATAAATACTATTCCATTTCCATCAAATTCTTTTATTACTCTTAAATTTTCTATTAAAAATTCATCTACTGCAGTATCTCCTACCATAGGATAAATTTCATTTTTTAAACATCCATCTACAACACTAGTTATATATTCTCCTTCACTTAACTTACCACCCATATTAAGTGTTGTGCCTGTTATAGGCGCAGCAAATATAGGAGCTTTCATTTTCTTTCCAAACATCTCTATATTTGTGTCCGGATTTTTCACATTATGAATAACCCTCATATTTAATTTTACTTTATCTAAGCTTTCATAGTTTTCTATAAATGCACTTCCAGTCCCTTTTCCTCCCATTCCAGGAACTTCACTTGCACAAACTACTCCATTACAAACTTTGCAAACTCTACAACTTCCATTTAGATTTTCTCTTGCTTGTTTTAACATTTCTTTATAGTCCATAAAAATCTCTCCCTTAGCATAGTTTATAATTAAATTATATCACTATAATATATTTTTTAAAAAACTTCTTCTATGTATAGTTGTTATTCCATGCTCTCTAATAGCTTTGTAATGTTGGTCCGTTCCATATCCTTTATGAGAAGCAAACCCGTATTCAGGATACATTTTATCATATTCATACATTATGCTATCCCTTGTAACCTTTGCTAATATACTAGCTGCGGCTATAGATATAGATTTAGAATCTCCCTTAATAATTGATTTTTGATCTATACTCACATCTGGCACATGTGCCGCATCAACTAGTAAATAATCTGGAGTTTTCTTTAAGCAGTTTATAGCTTTTTTCATAGCCATATATGTTGCATTCAATATATTATATTTGTCTATTTCTTCTCTTTGAACTATACCTATTCCATAATCAAGAGCTTGATCTCTTATTATATCAAACAACTCATCTCTTTTAGCTTCGCTCAGTTTCTTAGAATCATTTATCCCTTCTATCTTAGTTCCTGGCTTAAAAACTACAACAGCTGCAACAACAGGGCCTGCTAATGGACCTCTACCTGCTTCGTCTATTCCTCCAATATATGTATATCCTTTTTCATATCCTTCATTTTCAAATGTGTTTATAAGTTCTAATCTTTCATTTTCCGCTCTTATTTTATCTAGTTTTTTAGCTAATTTTATAGCTATATTTTTAACTGATTTTCTCTCATCATCCTTTAAGATGTCTATATACTTTAAATACTCATCTGTACTTATCGAGTCAATAATTGCATTTATTTCCTTAACACTTTTATCTTTCATCTTTTATCTCCTTATTTTTTATCTTTACTTTATATTTTATCAAAAAATTAAAGTGCTTAATATAAATTTAAGCACTTTAATTTTAAATTTTATTAATTACACCCGCTGTATCCACACTTTAAGCAAATACTACATCCTCCTGTATTTGCTATTTGTTCATTTCCACACTCTGGGCATATGAATTTTTCATTTTTATCATCTTCAGTTACACATATTTCTTCTTTTAAATTATTTTCTTCTTTTTCATTTTTAGGTTTTTCATTTATAAGTACTCCACTTCGTTTACATCCATCTCTAAATATAGTTACTCCTTTTAAGTTGTGTTTCCAAGCCTTAATATAAATCTCATACACATCTTCAACTGTCGTTTCGTAAGGAAGATTTATAGTGGATGAAATTGATGCATCAATATATTGCTGCCATGCTTGTTGCATTTTTATTCTATCTTCATAATCTAAATTCATAGCCGTTACAAATATATCAGGTAAATCTTTTTCATCAGTTATATTTTTTAAATCCATATACTCTTTTACTATAGGAGTATATACTTTGTAATATACATCTTCATCATGTAAACTTTCAGTTTTTCTTATATACGAAACATTAAATATAGGTTCAATTCCACCACTTATTCCCAACATAGTAGATATAGATCCAGTAGGTGGTATAGTTAGAAGTTGAGAGTTTCTAAGTCCATATAATTTAACTAATTCTTTTATCTCATCATCTATATTATCATTGAAAAATTTAGATTTTAAAATAGCTTCTTTTTTATATTCTTTAAACGGACCATATTCTTTTGCTAGTAATGACGACTGCTTAACTGCTTCATTTAGCATGGTTCTAGCTATGAATTTACATAGCTCTATTGATTTATCAGACCCATATCTCATATTCATTTTTATAAGCATATCTCCTATACCCATAACACCTAATCCTATTTGTCTATATTTATCAACACTTATCTTTTGTTCTTGTAATGGATGTAAGTCTAGTCCTTCATCTAAAACTTGATTTAGAGCTATTACAGATTCTCTAACGCAAGCTTTAAATTTATTAGTATCAAAAGTAGCACTTGTGCCAAATGGTTGTATCACAAACTCAGCTAAGTTTATTGACCCTAGCAAACAACTTCCTCCACTTGGTAACGGCTCTTCTGCACAAGGGTTTACTCCTGCATAATCAAATTCTTTATCCTCACTCATAAGGTGATGTTTCTTTATATTATCCCAAAATAATATTCCTGGCTCTGCATAGTCCCAATTATTTTTACATAATTTCATAAATAACTTTTTAGCGTCTATTTCCTTTATAACATGTTCATTATTTCCATCTACCATAAATTCACATCTGTAAGTTTCATTATTTTCAACAGCTTTCATAAACTCATCATTTATTCTAACTGATATATTAGCTTTTGTTACTTTAGTTAAATCTGTTTTTATATCTATAAAATCCTCTATATCTGGATGACTTACTTCAATAGAAATCATAAGAGCCCCACGTCTACCTCTTTGCCCTATTAATCCTGTAGTCATACTATATAACTCCATAAATGAAACTGCCCCAGTTGTATTTTTAGCAGAGTTATTAACCTTAGCGCCTCTAGGTCTTAATTTAGAGATATCGATTCCAACTCCACCTCCATAACTAAATGTTCTTGCAAGTTTTTTCGCTGTATCAAATATATCTTCTAAATTATCCTTTGGTGGTTCTAAAACGTAGCAATTTGAGTATGTAACTTTTAACCCATCTTTATATAATCCTCTATTAGCTAAAATTCTACCTGCAAATAGAAATTTTTTCTGTCTTATTAACTTACCGATTCTAGTATTTTTTGCAGATATTCTGTTTATCCATTCATCGAAGTTTTCTTTATTATATCTATACTTATTTTTCCATATAGATTTTTGTAATTCATCCATATCCCAAGGTTTTTTTCTTATATTAGCTCTTTTTTCTCTATATAAAATATAGTGTTTTGCCACATCTTTTCTATTAGACTCCATAAGCAATACTTCTACTAAATCTTGAATTTCTTCAACATTTAAACATTTATCACTGTTTTTAAAAATTTCCTCAACTTTATTTGCTATTTCATTTCCTAGGTTTTTATCTATTCCTTTTTCACTATTTATTGTAGATTTATAAACTGCATCTTCAATTTTTACTTTACTAAATTTTTCTATACTTCTATCCCTTTTTATGATTTTTTTCATACTATACCTCCAACGTATACATAAAAGTTTCCTTATATAAATACACTTTTTGTCTACTGTATTAAACATTATTTATATATTTTTAATTTTAAATTAATATCTTATACTTAATTTTTAGTATAAAAAAGTCGTTGATAATTTTATCAACGACTTTATGTTTTCTTATATTAAACTCTATTATTCATATTCTACACTCATGCAGTTATTTGTCTTAACAAAATTTCCTACTATTCCACCTACTATTGCAGGTACTATCCAGTTAAATCCTAATTTAGCAAATGGTAATAATTCTAAGAACGGTATGTGTACTGGCAATCCATAAGTACTAGATAATGAGTTAACTACACCTAATACACTTATTATTAAAGTTACATACGCTGCCCCTTTTATAGCATTATCATTTTTAATTTGATCTTTAAATAATGTTGTTATTACTAGTAGTATAGTTACTGGGTAAACCATATCAAGTATTGGTGCTGAGAATTTAATTATAGTATCAACTCCAAAGTTAGATACTATAGCACTGAATACACATACAACTATTACTACTACTTCATATTTTAATTTATTATTAGTAATTTTAGTAAAGTATTGTCCTGTAGCTGATGTTAATCCTATAGCTGTTGTTAAACAAGCTAGAGATACTATTATTCCTAGTATAGCTTTACCTGGATATCCAAGTAATTGTTCTGTTATTCCAACTATTAATGAAGCTTGAGATATTGAACTTATATCTTGTCCTGCAAAGTTTTGAGATATAGTTGCTCCTAAGAATGTAAGTCCTCCATAAACAAAACATAAAGCTATACCTGCTACTATACCTGCTTTTATTGTTAAACTCACTTTTTCTGAGTTACTTTCATAGCCTTTATTGTGTAAAGATGCAATTATTATAGTTGAAAGTGCAACTGCTCCTAACGCATCCATTGTTTGATATCCTTGTGATACTCCATTTGAAAATACGTTGTCTACTAAAGTGTCCGGGCTTATTTGTCCAAGTGGTGTTATTATACCTTTTATTATTAAAAGAGCTAACGCAACAAGTAATGCTGGTGTTAACACTTTTCCTATTATATCCACAACCTTAGATGGTCTTATTGTAAGTAATAACACTATTGCAAAGAATATTATAGAGAATATTACTGGAGATACAGAATTTCCTATTATAGGTTGAACACCCATTTCAAATGTTGTAGCTGCTGTTCTAGGTATTGCTAATAACGGTCCTAGACAAATCATTATAGCTATTCCTACAACTTTTGATAACGATTTTCCTGCTCTTCCTAAAATCTTATTAACATCTCCACCACATTTTGCTGCTGCTGCTATAGCTAGTAATGCAAGTCCTACGTCAGCTAATATAAATCCTGAGAATCCTGTCATCCAACTTTCACCAGATATAAGTCCTAAGAATGGTGGGAAAATAAGATTTCCTGCTCCAAAGAACATAGCAAAAAGTGCAAACCCCACTATAATTATATCTTTGTTCGTATTTTTCATATTAAAGCCCCCTAAAAATTTCTTTTTATTTAGATTAAATATTCTGAAAATATTATATAATACTTTTTTCTAACTGTCAATAATATTGTCAATATACACAATATTATGAATATTAAATCTAACTTTATATATTTTATGAAATTAGGTTGTTGCAAACATTCCAACTATTAAGTTAAATTTTTATCATAAAAAAATTTTTTTATAGCTTACCTATAAATGAAAAAAAATAGAGCTTAGACTTTATAAAAATAGGCCCTCTACAGTGAAATACTAGTTTTGAAGGATTCTATTTTTTTATCTACTCTCTATTTATCAGCATAGACTTAGCAATCAATAATATCTTTAGGTACTTCTAAGGTTATTCTTCCAATTTTACCATCTCTAAATTCATTCAGAACTGTTGTTGCAATTCTTGTATAATCTAATTCATTTTTTCTCAAAATCAGACCTCTTTTAATTCCTATTTTATCCATAGTTTCTAAAGGAGTTTCTCCAAGCTCATCTAATTTATATCTTTCTTTTAATTTTTCTGGTTCTATTTCCATTAATTTATCTATTAATTTAAGACCTAAAGTATCTACGTCTAAAACTTCATCTTTTATCGCTCTACAAAATGCTAATTTTAAAGCTACTTCTTCATCTTCAAATTTAGGCCATAATATACCTGGAGTGTCTAATAGCTCTAAGTTACCTTTTAACTTAACCCATTGCTTACCTTTAGTTACTCCTGGCTTATCTCCTGTTTGAGTACTTTTTCTTCCTGTAAGTTTGTTTATAAGAGAAGATTTACCTACGTTTGGAATTCCAACTATCATTATTCTTATAGGTCTTTCTATTCTCCCCTTTTTAACTAAAGCTTCCATCTTTTCTCTAGTTTCATTTTTGCATTCTTCTATTATTTTATTTACGCCTTTTCCCTTTAAAGTATCTACAGGTATAGCTTTTATTCCTCTTTTTTTGTAATAATCAACCCATTGATTTAATTTATTTTGATCTGATATATCACTTTTGTTTAAAACTACAACTCTTGGTTTATCTCCAACAAATCTATCTATATCAGGGTTTCTACTACTAAGTGGTATTCTTGCATCTAAAAGTTCTACAACAACATCGACTAATTTTAAGTTGTTTCTTACTAAGTCTTTAGTTTTTTTCATATGCCCTGGATACCAGTTTATATGCAAACTATCATCTCTTAAATATTCATCTGTCATTCTTTGTATTTTCATATATTTTCTCCTTTTTCTAATATTAAAAACACAAATTATTTTATCTAAACTTATAAT
>NZ_LBBT01000146.1 GCF_001006285.1 Paraclostridium benzoelyticum | reverse complement strand
TAAAAAATGTATTTTATAATCTATATACCCAATAACAACTAAGTTGCACATATTAGATTTATTCTTTTGAATAATTCTATTAATTGGACTATCTACCAGTTTTGTGCTTATTACTTTTATATCAACCTCAAATTTTAGAATTTTAGAAATATCTTTTTTTAGTCTTATATTCTCACATATGTTTATTTCCTTAAATACTTTTCGTTGAAATTCACTACTTACAATATTGCTATCAATATTTAATCTTACTGGCACTTCCTCTATATTTAATATATAGTTTTGTTGTATAGTTGAAAAATTTGTTATTGGATGTATGAAATATTGAGGCAAAACTATAACCTTAAATTTTATAATTACACTACTCCTGTAATTAATTTTATTTATATAAAACCCAGTGTCAGGTCTTAAACATCTTTTTTTGATATTATCAACCTTAACTGAATTTTCTATAAAAATAGTTCCTTTAGGTATTTTGTCTTTAAAAAATACATTTGTGACAGTAAAATTACTTACATTAGTTATAACTATACTGTAGGTTAATATATCAAATGCATAGGTATAATTTTTATCTACAAATTTTTCTATATCTAACATGTTTTTTATTATATCTGTTGATACTACATTACTTAAATTTGTTTTAGTAACTAATGGACTATCTTGAGTTAACCTATACTTAAAATCAACTCTACATTCATTAACAACTCTCATTGAATCACCTTTTCTTTTTTGTATAACTACCTTTTAGTAAACTTTATACTAGTCTATATACTGAATTAACATAGTAAGACTTACTAAAACTTGGTTTTTGCTGACTTTAGCAATGGTTATATCTTCAATTAAGTATCTTAAATCTATAGTTTTTGTTTTACATATATCATCTGGAATTACAATAAATGTACTGAACGGCATGTTAAAATTTATTATCTCTCTTTTTTTTATATTTTTACTTTTTTTACCTTTAGAAGTACATTCTAGTATCAAACTCATATTTGTATTTCCTACTATAATTAGATTCTTCCCACTTAGATGCTGTCCTTCTAAAGAAGTCCCTTTTATACTTTCAGTTACCTTACTATCTATTATCTTAGTTGAATACACCTCTACGTTTGGACTAGTGTTTTCTATATTTGAAATATCTAAGTTCTTACTATTTATATGTAAATTTTGATATATATTTAATTGCTTAAAATATTCTAAAGGTGGCATTTCTTCAAAACAAGATAATTTACAATTCATTTTTTTAAAATTTACTTCCATATAGCCTTCTCCATTAATATTAATTTTTTGATTATATTTTTATCAATCTATTAAATAATATGTGCGTTACTTAATTTAAATAACTACCATCTTAATAAAAAAAGAAGAGCTTCTAAGCTCTTCTTTTTTTATTAAGATCTATTACGACTGCAAATACTCTTCAACTTCAAGTTCTCTAATTTCATTAAGTTCTTCATCTGTATACTTTTTCATAGAAAATCCTGTTACTCCATAAGTAAATGAAATAATTGGAGTTATCCAGCTTAAAAAACAATATGGTATAAAATCAAATGGACTCACCCCTAATGTTTGACTACAAAATATTGCATTTGAATTCCAAGGAATTAATGGTCCTCCAAGAGTTGCCGTATCTTCTATTATTCTAGATAAATTTTCTGGTTTTAATTTGAACTCTTTATACAAAGGCGACATAATAGTTCCTACAAATACAGATGTAAACATCATCGAAGAACTAAATGCATTTGCAAAATAACTAGTTATAAATGTTGCTCCTACTAACTTTGTTCTAGAGTTTCCGATTTTTCTAATCATTGGTTGTAGTAAAACTTCTAAAAATCCAGTTTTTTGAAGTATTCCTGCTATAACAAAAACTATAAATACTAAAAGTACAGTTTCTGCCATACTCATCATACCTCCACGATTTAATAGTTTGTCTGCATATTCAAGTCCTGTATCTACAGAATATCCATTTAGCATATAATTTAGTAAATCTCCTATTTTTTCCCCTTCTTGGAAAACTGCTATAACTCCACCAAGAATAGCAGAAGCTAATATCGATACTATTGGTGGTTTTTGTAGTAAAAGTAATATAAGTAAAAAGATTATTGGAAGTAAAGCCATAAATCCTATATTAAAATTAGCTTTTAAAACATTTATAACTTCATTGATTTGATTGTAATCTATTGTATTGCTTGCATATTTAAATCCAATTGAAGTATATAAAACTATGCATATTATATATGATGGTACTGTGGTATACAACATATGTTTTATATGAGTTATTACATCTGTCTTACAGACTGCTGCAGCTAAGTTTGTAGAGTCTGATAAAGGAGATATCTTATCTCCAAAGAAAGCTCCAGATATAATAGCACCTGCTGTAAGTCCTGCTGGAACTCCCATGCTTGTCCCTATACTCATTAGAGCAATACCTGAAGTTCCCAAAGTTCCCCATGATGTTCCGGTTGCTATCGATGTGAGAGAACATACTATTAATGTTGTTAATAGAAAATATTTAGGTGTTATTATCGTAAGACCACTATATACAATAGTCGGTATTGTTCCTGCTGCTATCCATGTAGCAATTAATACTCCTACTGATAATATAATTAAGTTAGACTGAAACGCATCTTTTCCCACAGAAAATCCAAATTCTTCAATTTCACTATTAGTATAACCTAATTTCATAGCTGCCGGAACAACGATTAGCCATGATAGTAAAAACATAGTTGTTATAGATGCCTTAAATACAACCATTCCAACCGTAGTCAAGGATATAATCGCAAGCATAACTAAAACTGCAAATCTAAATGTAGGTTTCTTTTTTTCAACATTTGTACACATGGGGAAACTTCCTTTCTCTTTAATTAGTTTTTGGTATCGTTTTCACATCCCTTAAAATTTAGACCTCAAAATAATTCTTATATAATTTTGAGGTCTAAATTTTTTACAATAAATCTATAGCATTTTTTATTCTTGTTAAAGCTTCTTCAACCATAGACCTAGGACAAGCTAAGTTTATTCTTTGATACCCTTGTCCACCTATCCCAAATGAAGGTCCATTGTTTAATGCAACTTTAGCATTTTCTACTAAAAACTTGGCAACTTCATCATCACTTAATCCAAGTTCGCTAAAGTCTACCCATAATAAATAAGTTCCTTCTGGTTTTCTTACCTTTAACTTTGGCATGTTTTGCTCAATATAATTAACAGCAAAATCCATATTGCCTTCTAAATAATCTATAAAATCTGTTAACCATTCTTCTCCATGGTTATATGCGGCTTCTGTTGCAACTAAACTAAATGCATTGTTTCTTCTAATATCTATTCTTGCAAAAGCTGAGTCTAGTGCTTTGTAATCCTCTTCGTTAGGAAGTATAACTTGAGACATTTGAAGTCCTGCTATATTGAAAGTTTTAGTAGGCGCCATACAAGTAATACTGTTTTGTTCAAATTCCCTACATATTGATGCAAAAGGTATATGTTTATGACCTTTGAAAATTATATCACTGTGTATCTCATCTGAGATAACTTTTACATTATGTTTAATACATATATCCCCTAATTGCTTTAGCTCTTCTTTTGTCCAAACTCTTCCAACTGGATTATGAGGGTTACAAAGTATAAATATTTTTACATCTTTTATCTTAGCTTCGATATCTTCATAGTCCATAACATAATTTCCATCTTCTAATTTCTTTAAAGGACTTATAACTAATTCTCTTTTATTATCTTTTACTACACTATTGAAAGGACTGTATACTGGTTCTTGTATCATTATCTTGTCACCTTCATTAGTAAGTTCTTGTATTAATATACTAATTGCAGGAATAACTCCTGGACTAAAAACTAGCCATTCACTTTTTATATTCCATCCAAATCTTCTAGCTACCCAATTTACTATTGATTGGTTATAAGAGTTTGGTCTAGTTGTGTATCCATAAATACCTTGTTCGAGTCTGTTTCTTAAAGCATCTATTATGCATGGAGCTGCTTTAAAATCCATATCTGCAACCCACATAGGAATAAGATCATTAGTTCCATATTTCTTATCCATTTCTGACCATTTAGCTGCAAAGTTATTACTTCTATCAATTATAGTATCAAAATTATAATTCATTATTTACTACCTCCAATAAATTCTTTATACTTACAATGTATAAGCAATATCTATGCCAAATCTTTTTAATCTAAATTACATTTTCAAAGCAAAGCTATATATACAGTAATTCCAACAAAATAGTAAATAATGAATTATAAT
>NZ_LBBT01000145.1 GCF_001006285.1 Paraclostridium benzoelyticum | reverse complement strand
AAATAAAAAATAATATACAATTTATTAAAATAAAAAAAGCATATTATCTTTTAGATAACATGCTTTTTTATTAGTTTCTGTCTATTACGCTTTCTCTTTCAACTATTCTGTATGGAAGTTCTACCTTTTTATTTTCTAAAGGTTCCTTATCAATCATTTTTATTACCATTCTTATTGCAACAGCACCCATATCATATAATGGTTGATGTACTGTAGTTAATTTAGGTCTATACATAGCTGCTATTTTTGCATCATTAAATCCTGCAACAGATATGTCTTCAGGTACTTTATATCCTGCATCACATATTGCGTTAAGAGCTCCTATAGCTGCTTCATCCCCTGTAACAAATACAGCGTCAGGTTTTTTACCTTCATCTAGTATTTCTTTCATGCTATCATACCCGTACTTATATGTAGTTCCAGCATTCTTTACTAGGGATTTGTCTATTTCTATGTTATTGTCATTCATAGCTTTTTCAAATCCTAAATATCTTTCCGCTTCTAAAACAGTGTCATCTTCACTTGTCATTATGAAAGATATATTTTTATGACCCTTATCTATAAGATATTTAGTCATATCATATGTTGCATCAGTATTACTTATGCTTACTGAATATACATCGTAGTTTCTAGCAGTTTTACTTACATATACAGCAGGCATTCTACAATTTTGTATATACTCTAGATGCTCTTCATCTACTTTCCAAGACATCATAACGATACCTTCTACCTGTTTAGCTCTTAATAAATTTAAGCTCTTTAATTCTTGTTCTTTATCAGAGTATGTATTTGCTAATAATATGTCATAATCATACATTTTAGCAACTTCCTCTATACCGTTTACCAGTTCACTTACAAAAGAATCTGAAACCTCTGGTACGATAACTCCTATTAACTGACTTTTCTTTGTCACTAAACTTCTAGCCAACGGATTTGGAACATAACCAGTCTCTTTTATTACGTCTAATACTTTTTGTTTAACTTCATCCGTAACTGGTTTTGAATCATTTATTACTCTAGATACTGTAGATATAGAAACGCCCGCTTTTTTAGCTACATCTTTTATTGTTACATTAGTTTTCATTTAGCATTCCTCCTTATCTTAATTTTTACTATATTTTATGAAATCTATTCTTAAGTCTTTGTAAAAATTAATTTTATCATAACTTTTAAACAATTTAAATATATTTCGACAAAAAATAACACGCCAGTTAATTACTGGCGTGTTATTTTTGTATTTGATTACTCAAGGATTATTAGCATCCACATCCATCATTATCAAAGAATCCTGCACAACAACAAGTTATTAATAATAATATTAAGAATGGTATCCATGCCATGATATCTATATCACACCAAGTATCTCCAAATGCTAAGAATAGGAAGAATAATACTATTATCCACCATGCTCCTCCACCGAAACATCCATCGTTACCAAAAAATCTGTCTAACATAAGTTTACCTCCTAATTGAACTCATTTAGTTATAATACTAGTTAACTTTTTATTAGCTAGCTATTTTATATAATATGAATTTATCTTTATATTGGTTACTTTTATTTTTTATCTTTGTATATTTGTTGTTTTAGTTGATTATTAGAAGAAATCTCCACAACAGCATAATATTAATAAAACTATTAAGAATGGTATCCATGCACATATGTCTAATTCTTCCCAACAATCACCAAATGCTAAAAATAAGAAGAATAGTACTATTATTATCCATCCACATCCAAAGTCTTCATTTCCAAATAATCTGTCTAACATTTTGTTACCTCCTGTTGTCTATTTTTAATGTTGTCTATTTTGTTTCGTGTAAGTTAGAAGCATCCACCACAACTACATAATATTAATAAAACTATTAAGAATGGTATCCATGCACATATATCTAGGTCTTCCCAGCAGTCACCAAATGCTAAGAATAAGAAGAATAGTACGATTATCCACCATGCTCCTCCAAAACATCCATCTTCACCAAATAGTCTATCTAACATTGTGTTACCTCCTGTTGATGATTAATTATTTGAGCTTTCGCTCTTAACATATACTATGCATAGGCTTTACTTTTTGATAATAATTTTATAATTTTTTACTAGTATTTTTTTAATTGCTTTAAATACTAAAAAGACTACCTATAGAGGTAGCCTTTTTAGTGTTTAATTAACAACCACAGTCGAAATCATCTCCGCATCCATCCATTCCACATGAACAAACAATAAGAAGTAATATTAAAAATGGAATCCAGTCAGTTATGCATATCTCTGCCCAGCATTCTTGGAAAGCTAAGAATAGGAAGAATAATACTATTATCCACCATGCTCCTCCATTAAAGAATCCATCTGAACCAAATATTCTACTTAAACTGCTCATATATACCCCCTGTTTTTGGATTGCTAAAATTTTCTCCCCTTATTAGCTAACCCATATTAAAATTTCAGAAGTCTTATCTCAAATGTATTATGCACTTAATTTATACTATGGGAATTAAAAAAAACGGTTACTATACAATTTTATTTTTATATAAATTTCTTTTTATATATTTAGTAATTAAAAAAAGCTCCCATCGGAGCTTCTTTTAGCAACATCCATCATCAAAATTGAATAATAAAAGTATTACAAGTATTATCCATATCCATGAATTATCATCGCAGAAAAAGTTGTCAAGTAGGTCAGTACATAATAATAAAAATACAACAACAGCTATTATTAATAAACTTGAACCTCCAAAGGATGAATTGCATCCACATCCAAAACTTCTTAAAAGGTTATCTAGTTTTGACATATGGTTACCCCCTTTTCAATGTTGAGAAACCTATAGTTTCTCTTAATTATTCATATGCTAGGGTATATAAGTATGTTACTTCGAAAAAATTTTTCTCTAATATACTATCCAGCTCTTTTTCTGATAGTTCATTATATTTTTTCACCATATTTAAATGTTCATTATTTTTCTTATCATTAGATATACTTTCAATCATATTTTCTACTGATTTAATTCTATAATCCTTATATTTACTTGTAAAAAAAGATGTCTTTGTGTCCTCTATACATTTTTTTAAATTTTGAAGTCTATCTATGTACTCTTTATTATCTTTTAAATCACGCTCTTCTTTAGTTATAATATCTTCTAGAATCATATTACTTTCTACTACATACGAACTTATCTTTTGGATATCTAAGTTTATGATACTGTAATATGAGTTTATTAGTAACACAACTACAACGCATACAGATGATGCTAATAAACCTATATATTTCATAATCATTCCTCCTATGTTTTCTTTATAAAATATATATGCTTGTTTTACTATATTATTCTAAAATTTATATAATTTAATATTGAAAAATTTCACTTCTTATATTAAACTACAATTAAATTATGAATTTATTTATTAGGAGGTTTATCATGTTTGAAAGAGTTAGGGAAATAATCGCTGATCAACTAGGTATTGATAATCTAGATAGTATCACTTTAAATACATCTTTAACTGAAGATTTGGAGGCTGATTCTTTAGATGCTGTTGAAGTTATAATGGCTTTAGAAGATGAATTTGGAATAGAAATTCCTGATGAAGCTGCTGAAAAATTCACTTGTATAGGTGATATTTGCTCTTTTATAGAAGAGCATAAATAAAAAAAGCCGAGTTTTTAAACTCGGTTTTTTACTTATTTTTCCTCATAAAACTTAACATTTTTTATCGTTATATCAATACTTCCATCTGGATTTTGTTTTATACTATATTTCATCGGATCTTCAAAATTACTTAGTTCCCCTCTTACATCAAATCCAGTATCAGTCTTTATACTTCTTTTCTTTAATTTTTTTTCTACCCACTGCTTATCAATACTAAAAGATTCTTCTAAACCTTTATCTTCCATATGCTCTTTAAAGCTTTCTTTTAAATCTGTATTATCAATTGTTTTTTCTACAAAATCATTTAAATCTATTTCTTCTTTTTCTTTTAAAGTATAGTTTAATACACTTCTTACGTCTTCTGCTTGTTTTATATCATTAGCTAGTGCATTAGTTATCCACGTTTCTGCACTATTTTTAAATACCTTAGTTTTATGTTTATCATCAACAATTTTCTCAGCATTTAAAAATTCACTTATAAATTTAGATTCTAACTCTTCCTTTTCTGCATCCTTATCTAAAAGTCTTAAGTGATATTCATCATTCATTCCAGTTAAGCCTACTATTGCACATTGCTTTTGTCTTTGTGTCTCTGGTATTCCTATTTCATTTGGAACCATTTGTATATTGAATTTATCATCTACAAACTCTATAGAATGAGTATATAATCTTTTGTAATCTAATTTTAATATACCTACATACTTTTCATCTTTCACAGTATATAAGCATATAGCTAAATCACATGACTCTAACTCTGCATTTATTTTCATTGTATCAAATAAATATGCAGCTATCTCTTTTGAATTTTCTAGAAATGTATTTTCATCATATATTATTTGCTCACAACAATTTTTAACTATGTTGTTTTCGTAATCTTTAAATATACCTTTTCTTAAATCATCATCTTTACTAACCCTTTTGATTATTTTTTGGAAAAATTTATCAACTTCTTGACTAATTTTACCCTCAAAATCATTTAATATAGGAACTTCACTATTTTTATCTAGTACATGTACTATAAACTTATGTATTATCATAATTTCACCTCTATCTTAATTTTTCTATTAACTCTTTCATATCTTGTGGAATTTCCGCTTTGAATTTTAAACTTTCTTTTGTTCTTGGCTGATTAAACTCTAGACTATAAGCGTGTAAAGCTTGTCTATTTATTAATTCTTCATCTACATATCCATATAGCTCATCTCCAATTATACCATGACCAATATGGCTCATATGAACTCTTATTTGATGAGTTCTACCCGTTTCTAGTTTAATTTCTAGTACAGTGGCATCATTTAATCTTTCTAAAACTTTGTAATGAGTCACTGATTCTTGCCCTCTATCATCAATGACTCTTTTTATACTATCTTCACCAGGTTTATATATAGGCTCATTTATAGTCCCAAAATCATCTTTTACAATTCCCTTTACAATGGTTATATATTTTTTTATTACCTTATCATCACTCATATCTTTAGATAAATTATAATGAGCATATGCATTTTTAGCTACTATTACTAATCCTGATGTATTCATATCTAATCTGTTTACAAATCTTATTTTAACTTTTTCATTTCGTTTAATTATATAATCTGTAATTCCATTTGCAATTGTATTTATATTGTGACTCTTTGTTGGGTGTACAACTATAAATGGAGGCTTATTCACCATTATTAAGTCAAAATCATCATAAATTACTTCCAAATTTAAATCTTGAGGCATAAAATTTGCCATATCTTCTTCTATTTTAACCTCTATTAGGTCACCTTTTTCTATAGTAGTACTTGGCTTTTTAAACGTACCATTTACTAAAACACTTTGGTTTCTTTTCATTTTTGATAAAGATCTTACTGAGAAGTTCAACTTATCTAATAATATTTCTTTTAAAGTTGCATTTTCCTCACTTGTGTAAGATATAACATCATATCTTTGTTCTTCTTTTTTGAACAAATTTACACCTACTTTCAATTATAATAACATTATCTATTTTATACTATTTTTGCAGAATAGATAAGACTTTTTATTTATCCATTACATATTTTACTAAGTTATCAATTAATTTTTAAATTATGTTATAATACAAATGTAAAGAGGTGGGGATATGAAAAGAACGATAATAATAAACTCAAATTCATTAGATCTATCTATTAAAACAAGAGATGTACTAACTGAAAAACTAATTTGTGCTGGCTTTAATGTAAGCTATAATTTTGATAGTGCTGCTGATCTTATAATATCAATTGGTGGTGATGGTTCTTTTTTAAAAACTGTTCATGACTTCGATTTTCCTGAAATACCTATTTTAGGTATAAATACTGGTCATCTAGGTTTTTTTACTGATGTATATCCTAATTTTATTGATAAATTTATTTATGATTATAAAAAAGGTAACTTTATACTACAAGATATACCTCTTGTACAAGCAACTATATGTACAAAAGGAAGCTGTATAGATATGTTTGCGGTCAATGATGTTGTCATAAAAGGAGATAAATCTAGAACTATACATCTTAACTTAAATGTCAATAATAAAGATATTCAAAATTTTAGTGGAGATGGGCTATTAATTTCTACACCAACTGGTTCAACAGCTTATAACTATGCTGCTGGTGGTAGTATAGTTGATCCTAGCTTAAAACTTATGCAATTAACTCCTCTACACCCTATAAATACTAATGCATATAGGTGCTTTACTTCTAGTATTATATTTCCTCATGATGCATTAATTGGCATTTTGCCAGAGTATAGATTTGAAGATTCTTTATTAATAGTCGTTGATGGAGTTGAGCATAGATTCGAAAGAATAACAAGTATATCAATTACTACATCAGACGTATTTGTTAAATTAGTTAGACTCGATAACTATGAATTTTGGAGCAGAGTCTCTGAAAAATTTTTATAATATTTAGGAGGTTAATTTTATGAAAATAGGCGTAATGAGCGATACACATGGTAGCTTACTTTATTTTGAAAAAGCTTTAGATACTTTATCTGAATGTGATATTATACTTCATGCTGGAGATGTTTTATACCATGGTCCTAGAAATGATTTACCTGATGGATACAACCCTAAGGGTGTTATATCTAAAATAAATGAATTAGATAATATACTTATAGCTCGCGGGAATTGTGATGCAGATGTAGACCAAATGGTTATAAACCATCCTATACAAGGACCTTATGTTTTAAGTCAGTTTGGAGAAGCTAGAATATTAATAAATCATGGATATGTAGATTCTAAAGAAGAAACTATAAAAAAGGCAAAATCTATGGGTGCTGATATTTTAATACTTGGCCATACTCATGTAAAAGAACTTTTTATTGATGAAAATCTTATAGTTATAAATCCTGGAAGTACTTCTATTCCAAAAGATGGTTCTCATTCAGTTGCAATTATAGATATGCTAGAAAGTTCTCATGAATTAGATTTAGATATAAATCTAATTGATATAAATTCAAATGAAATTATAAATTTATAATAAATAAAAAATGAACTCTATGCTATTATAGAGTTCATTTTTATTAATTGTTTATTATTTTACTTCAGTGTATTTTTCAGCTATCTTAACTATTAAGTTAGCTCCTTTTTCCATAGCTTGAACTGATATACATTCATTTTTACTGTGGAAGTTTAATCCTCCAGTAAATATGTTTGGACAAGGTAATCCCATGAATGATAATCTAGCTCCATCAGTTCCACCTCTTATAGGTACTATTAAAGGTGCTATTTCAGTTTCTTTCATAGCTTCTTCAACTATATCTACTACAAATTTAACTGGTTCTACTTTTTCTTTCATATTGTAGTATTGGTCATTTAAATCTAATTTTACTCTTCCTTCATACTTCTCGTTTATTTTCTCTATTGCAGATGTCATGAATGCTTTTCTTTCTTCAAACTTAGCTTTATCATGATCTCTTATTATATATATCATAGTAGCACTTTCAACATTACCATTTATATCATTTAAATGATAGAAACCTTCATATACTTCAGTAGTTTCTGGTCTTTCGCTAGCAGGGAACATCTCAGATATTTCTGCTGCTATATGTAATGCATTAACTAATTTATTTTTTGCACTACCTGGATGTACATTTCTACCTTGTATAGTTATAGTGGCTGCAGCTGCATTGAAGTTTTCATATTGAAGCTCTCCAAGTATACCACCATCTATAGTGTATGCATATTTTGCTCCAAATTTTTCAACGTCAAATAAATCTGCTCCTCTACCTACTTCTTCATCTGGAGTAAATCCTATTTTTATATCCCCGTGTTTTATTTCTGGATTATTTACTAAGTATTCTATTGCAGTTACGATTTCAGCTATACCAGCTTTATCATCTGCTCCTAGTAAAGTAGTACCATCTGTAACTATTATATCTTGTCCAGCTAAAGTTTTCATTTCTGGATAATCTTTAGTTGATGTAACTACATTTAATTCTTCATTTAAAACTATATCTTTTCCATCATAGTTTTCTATTATTCTAGGCTTTACATCTTTTCCAGTTACATCTGGAGCTGTATCTAAGTGAGATATAAATCCTATAGTAGGAACTCCTTCTACATTTCCTTTTAATGTAGCCATTACATAGCTATTTTCATCAACATTTGCATCTTCAAGCCCTAATCCTTTTAATTCTTCAACTAAATATTTAGCGAATACTCTTTGTCCTTCGCTTGATGGACAATTTGAGTTTTTTGGGTCTGCAGTTGTATCAAATGCCACATATTTTAAAAATCTTTCAAGTACTTTTTCTTTCACTTTAAAGTCCCTCCATATATTCTAATTCGTTTCTTTAATCCACCCTATTGTAATTAAATGAATACGTTTTAATTATAATACTTTCTTTGAAATTTATCAAATAAAGCCTTTGTAATAAATTGTTAAATTTGTATATAAATTCTTTATATATAAAAAATAAGGTGCCTAAATAGCACCTTATGTAAATACTCTTATTTTCTTTATTCTATTTTTATCTAAACTTTCTATACAAAGTTTAACACCCTCAACTTCAATAACTTCATGTTCCTCTGGAAGTCTTTTTAAGTGTCCAATTATAAACCCACCAATAGAATCAAATTCTTCTGACTCTAAATTTGTTCCTATAAGTTCATTTACCTCTGAGATTTTTTTACTACCATCTATTATATATTCATCTTCTTTTATTACTTCAATATCCGATTCATCTTCGTCGTACTCATCTTCTATTTCACCAACAATTTCTTCTACTAAGTCTTCTATTGTTATAAGTCCTGCAGTCCCACCATATTCATCCACAACTATGGCCATTTGACTTTTATCTTTTTTCATTTCTTCAAGTAACTCTGTTATCTTTTTGAATTCGTAAGTAAAAAATGCTTCTCTTACATAATTTCTTATATCAAATTTAGCTATTTCATCTTCATCTAAAAATATAATATCTTTTATATTAACTATTCCAATTATATCATCTGCAGACTCTTCATATACAGGCATTCTACTAAATTGTTCTTCTTTGAATAAGCTTATTATTTCCTTGTATCCATCGTCTGCATTTATACACACCATATCAAGTCTTTGAACCATAGCTTCTTTAGCCTGCATATCCCCAAATTGAAATACATTGTTTATTATTTGTCTCTCTTCTATTTCTAAAACGCCTTCTTCTTGACTTACATTTACCATAGTTCTTAATTCTTCTTCTGTTATGTATGGTTGACCTGATTTAGACTTAATTCCAAATAATTTAAAAATTATATTTGTAATTATGTTAAATACCCATACTACTGGCGTTAAAATTAATATAATTATTTTTATGGGTTTTGAAACTAATATAGCTATTTTCTCTGAGTTATTAGCTGCTATTGTCTTTGGTGTTATCTCTCCAAAAATTAAAACTAATATAGTCATAAACGCAGTTGCTACAGCAACCCCCTGTGTTCCTAGTAAAGTTATAAATAATGATGTTGATATAGATGTTGCTGCTATATTAACAACATTGTTCCCTACTAATATTGAACTTAAAAGTTTACCTGAATCTTCAGTTAATTTCCCAACTAATTTTGCTCCCTTTACTCCTTCTTCTTGCATATGTCTAATTCTAATTCTACTAAGAGACATCAGAGCTGTTTCTGATGCTGAAAAGAAACCTGATCCTATTAGTAAAATTACTAGCATCACTATTTGAATAATAGTATTACCACCGGTCGAATCCAATCTTTACCACACTCCTAAATTTATACTTTTTATTTATTACAATAATTATATCATAGTATTTTAAAATTTGGAAATTTCACCAGGAAAAACTTACATAAAGGATAAGCTCATTCATTAATATAAATAACAACCTTCACTTATATATATTGTTCATTAA
>NZ_LBBT01000144.1 GCF_001006285.1 Paraclostridium benzoelyticum | reverse complement strand
TCCGATAATCCATCGTATACAAACGTCTAATCCCATTGATATCCATACACACTCAATATCTAAATTTGTAAAATATACAATTATAACCGTAATCGGAACTCTTATTCCCCATAACATCCCCCAAATAATAAATTCAAATTATAATAAACATTATATCAATATACATTGTTTATGTACTCGTAGAGTTAAATTTATATTTAAAATTTAATTATTAAAAAAATAAATATACCAAAAATAAATTAACACATAATATTTACGTATTAATTGTTTTTGATATATTTTAAAACTCAACTATGGTTATTTTCTTTAATACCTCTTCTATATCTTCTATAATTCATCATGTCTATAGCAACAAAGCTAGCTCCTACTCCTATCATTATTGCTCCTGGTATATTACCTGTTATAACTCCTACTAAAACTCCTATTAGTGCTCCTGTTGTTATATATATAGCAATTTTAGCAAATTTATTAAACTTTAAAGGTATATAAACTGCCATTCTAGTGTATAAGAAAGCTCCTACTATTAAACCTACCACTGATAATATTATGGTTTCTTGCATATTTCCTAAAGTCAGTCCTAGTCCTAATCCTATTAGAATACATCCAAGGGTTACCATCACAACTCTCCTTTTCCTTTTTTTATATTATATTCTTGTACATTTCAAAAGTTGCTAAATTTCAATATATAATTTATGCAAGTATTTTACATTCGTATTTGGTATGATATACTATTTCTTATGATAATTTAGTTTCAAAAGGAGGTTTTTTATGTCATTTTTAATTTTAATAATAGGATTTGCACTTCTTATAAAAGGAGCTGACATATTTGTAGAAGGTGCATCTTCTATAGCTAAGAGGTTTAATGTGCCTCCTATGCTTATAGGTCTTACTATTGTTGCAATGGGGACAAGTGCTCCTGAGGCTGCCGTAAGTATATCATCTTCTCTTGCAGGTCAAAATGATATGAGTATAGCTAATGTGGTCGGATCTAACTTTTTTAATATACTTATTGTGTTAGGTGTATCTGCTATAATTGCAAAGTTACCTGTTGAAAAAAATACAATAAAAAAAGACACCCCTTTTTTAGTATTTATAAGTGCATTACTTATTATTTTTGGTTTTAATTTTAAGATAAGTAGATTTGATGGTTTAGTTTTATTGTTATTATTTGTATTTTTCTTAGTAAATATGATTAAATCAAATCTAGGTCAACAAAACTCGGATATGTCAGCTGGTGAAAGCGCTATAGCTATAGAAGCTGTAGAGGCCACTGAATCTGAAGTTTCATCTTTGCCTAAAACTATAGTAATTTGTTTGATAGGTATTGTTGGTATAGTATGGGGTGGTGATTTAGTAGTAGATTCTGCAACTAAAATTGCAACTGCTTTTGGTATGAGTTCAAACTTAGTTGGTCTTACTATTGTTGCTATGGGTACATCTTTGCCAGAATTTGTAACATCTGTTATAGCTGTTAGAAAAGGTGAAACAGAAATTGCAATAGGAAATGTAATAGGGTCTAATATATTTAATATTTTATTAGTCTTAGGTCTAGCAGCTTTAATTCATCCTATGACTATTAGTATGTTTGCTTTAATTGATACTATATTCATGACTTTAATAACAGCGTTGCTTTATATATTTATGAAGAAAAACAATTGTTTAAATAAGGTACATGGTTTTATATTTATTGCTATATATGTAGCTTATATGGCTTATACTATAATCCGTTAAAAAAATAAAAAAGAATGCAAATTACATTGCATTCTTTTTTATTTCTCTAAGTTTTTAACACTTTTTATTTTTAACTTTTCTATTATTCTAAAACTTAAAGGATATTTAAATTCTTTATGCCTGTAATATTGTATAATTG
>NZ_LBBT01000143.1 GCF_001006285.1 Paraclostridium benzoelyticum | reverse complement strand
AATATTAAATAACAAAAAAGAAATTTTAAATATAATATTAGAACAAAATAATAAATGTGTAATTTTAATAGATAAATACGGATATATATCAAATGAAGATAGTAGTTTTTCAAATGTTTGGAAAGAATACTCATGTTGTAATTACAAAATAAAGTTTTCTCATTTTTTAAATAAGAGTATAGAGAACAGTACGGATGTGTTATTAGATGTTCAAAAGGTGTATGATATAGGCATTAAGCTCAATAGGGAAATAATTAGTAATGATAATAGGTATTTTGATTGTGAGTACACTCCATTAAAAGTTAATAATCGAATAATGGGAGTTATATGTATAATGACAGATATAACATATAAAAAATATTCACAGAAAATAATCAATTATAACAAAATAAAGTATAAAAAAACTATAGAAACAATACCTCATACTATTGTGGTAACAAGAGATAATAAAATTACATACAACAATAATAATAATTTAGACATAGACATATATGAAGATAGAATAAAAGATTTTATTCTAAACACAAAATCAAAAGGAAGCTTTGAGGGATATTTAAATAAAGACACTAAAAAATACCTAAATATAAACAAAACGAGTTTTAAAGAAAATAACATAAAAAAAGATATAGCAATAATAAGGGATACTACAGAGTATAATATACTTTTAAAAAGTATAGAACAAAGCGCTAAAAATTATATATCTTTAGTTAATGCTATTCCTCAGGGAATATATATATATGATTTTGAAGATAAAAAAACTACTTATGTAAATGAAGTACTTTTGAATATGTCAGGTTTTGAAAGCTTAAATGAATTTAATGATAGCCACATAATAAAAGATATTTCGTGGGTCTTAAATAAATTTGGGCAAGATGTCAAATTTATGCGACATAAGATACAAAATAGAAAAGGAAAATATATAGATGTAGAACTAGGGGGAATTACCCTGGAAATAAATAATAAAATGACATGTATAGGCATAATGAATGACATAACTGAAAAGGTTAAGGCTGAAAATATAGAAAGAGAAATAGCTAAGAAAAAAGTAGAATATAAACAAAAAAATCATTTTTTTATAAATATGTCGCATGAGTTAAAAACTCCATTAAATTTAATAATGTCGTCTAATCAATTGATTCAAGCTGTTTTCAAAGATGAAATTTTAAGCAATGAAAGTGGATTAATAGCAGCTGTTACTAATTCAGTAAAAAAACAAAGTTATATATCCCTAAGGCTTATAGAAAATATAATGACATTAACTAAATTAGAAGCTGATTTTTATAAACCAGAAGTAGATTGTTATGATGTTGTAAGCTTAGTTGAAGACATAATAATTGAAATTAATAAATATTCAATAGATGATAAAATAGAATTTATATTTGATACAAATATAGAAGAAAAGTTAGTAAGAGTAGATCCTTATGATATAGAAAGAATAATATTGCTACTTTTTAGTAAATTGATAAAACAGTCAAAACAAAATAGTACTATATATGTTGAAATCTTAGATAATACAAATGGATTAAATATATATATAAGAAATATAGGACGATATGACAAGGATATATATATAAATAATCAATCTAGAGATAATATAAATATGAATTTAGAAGTTGCAAAATCTATAATTAATATTTATGGAGGATCAATAAATATAGTTGAAACTAAAAGCAATATAGAGATAAATATAAATCTTAATATTAAGGAAAGTTTAGAATATGATGAAAAGAAAATTTGTACCTTAAATAAGGAATCTATATACGCAGAATACTCTATGATAAATGCTTTATAAAAATTCGTTTTGCTTGAGCGACAAAAATAGGATATCTCAAATTTAAATTTAAGATATCCTATTTTTGAGTTTAAAAAAGAATAATTAAAGCTGTATAATATATATAACAAATGGAAATAAAAGCTAACAGGAGGTAATTATGGATATAAATGCAAAAACTAATTTATTATGTTTAATAGGAAATCCTGTTGAACATAGTTTTTCACCTAGTATACATAACTATTTGATTAAAAAAAATAATCTGAATATGAAATACGTGTGCTTTAATGTTAAAAGTGATGAGCTAGAAAATGCTATAAAAGGAATAAAAGCTTTAGGCGTTAAAGGATGCAATGTAACTATTCCTCATAAAGTGGAAATAATTAAGTATTTAGACTCAGTAGATAAGAATGCACTGTTGATTGGAGCCGTAAATACTGTAAAAAATGAAGGTGGAAAGTTAATTGGATACAATACTGATGGTGTTGGGTTTGTAAAATCAATAACAGACAAGGGCTATGATATTTACAATAAAAATGTTTTAATAATAGGAGCCGGAGGAGCTGCTAGAAGTATAGCTATAGAAATGGCATCAAATGGAGCTAAAGAGATAAATTTAAGAAATAGAAGTATAAAAAATGCTAAAGAAATATCTGATATTTTAATTGATAGTTTTGGTATAAATTCAAAATTTTCAACAGATCAAATAACTAAAGAAGATTTAGAAGATATAGACATAATAATCAATACAACTCCTATAGGAATGGACAAAGATAAAGACAGTTGTCCAATAGATGAAAAAATTAATTTAACTAATAAAGATATACTTGTTTGTGATATTGTTTATAATCCACATGAAACTAAATTTATTTCTTGGGCTAAAAAAAATAATTTTGACATTGTATATGGTATAGACATGCTTATAAATCAAGCTATACAAGGGTTTAATATATGGACAGGTATTTATGCAAATGAGCATGGAAATTTAAAGGATATGCTGAAAAATGTATAACTACAAGCATAAGAGGAAAGGGTATTTAATTTTAGAAAATATTGTAGCTTTAAGTTTAATAGGAATAATGGCATCACTAGTTGTAAGTATATTTTCAACTAGTGTTTTTAATTTGAAAAAATCATACAACACAAATCAAATGATAAATCTAGCAAAAAAAGAAATGTGTAGCATAGAGTATGAGATTCAAAATAATAAAGAGGAAAATTTATTTGAAAGAACTAGTAAAAATATTGAAGGGTATACTGTGAAATCAGAAGTGATAAAAGAAAGAAATTATTTTAATTGTTATCGAATTTCTATTTGTGTCAGTTGTTGTGAAAGAAAAATGGTAGTAGATAGTTATGTGGTGAGAACATGAAAAAAAGAAATGGATCAGTGATTATAGTGACATTATTGTGTTGCTTTATATTAAGCTGTATATGCTTAGGGTGTATAGAATTAGTTAAAACAAATAATGATATAGTTTCTACAAAGGAAAAGTCAATGAAAATAGAATATGAAGTAAAAGGTGGTATAAACTTAGGCTGTAGTAAAGTTGCAGAAGAAGTTAATAATTTAATTGGAAATAATATCGAAGAGAATAATTTAGAATGTAAATTTAAAGATCACTTTTTAGGAAATAATAAAATAAATATAATAAGATCTATAGAATCTATGGGGAATGATAAATTAAAAATAAGAGTAGTAAATAATGATATTTACCTAGATGATGACTACATAAAGTTAGATATAGAATCAAAAAAAGAAGATAGCAATTTTAAGAAAATTGCTAGATGCTCAGTTAAAATAAATATTAAATCAATTGAGGAAAATGAAAAGAGAGTATTCAAATACAATTATAAGGAGATTTAGAAAAATGAAAAGAGAAGGAATGTGACTTTAGTTGAAGTTGTAATAGGAATAGGGATAGTTATGGCTATTTTAATGATAAGCTTTCCAAAAGAAAAATCACAAAGATATGAAATTGATTCTTTTGCTAGGCAGCTAGTAGGAGATATAAGGTATGTTAGAAGTATGAACTCAAATGGAAACCTTAGTGTTTTTTTAGAAAATATTAGTTCACAGGAAAATCCTAGATATGTAATAAAAGAAAATACCGATATAGTGAAAACTGTATACCTTCCTAAAAATTCTAGTTTATCTTATCCATCATCAACAATAAAGTTCAAATCAGATGGTACACTTAGCTCAAAAGGAGAAACTATAATAATTGATTCAAAAGATAGAAAAATAAAAATAACTATCATACCGTTTAGTGGAAGAGTTTTATTGAAAGAAGATATATATGAAACGTAGAAAGGGATATCTTATACTAGAAATTTCAATATCTATGATAATTACGAGTATTGTACTAATTACACTATACGGTTTATTATTTACCTCAATAAATCTGTATAAAAAAATTTATAGCAGTATAGAAATACAACAACAAGGTATGGAGATTCAAAAACATATGGAAAAAGAGTTAAGTGGAGATATAGAAATAACTGATGTGAAAACAGAAAACAGCCAAGTATTAAATGATAAAGAGTTTGAATTTACAAAAGTGAAATCTATTTATTATAAATCAAAAACGAATTTGGAAGTTAATGACTGTGATGAGCTATTTTTAAACAATAAAGCTAAGAAGCTTTTTATAAAGCGAATGGGATATAAATCAGGCTATGAAATAGGCGACTATATAGATTCTATATATATATCTAAAGAAAAAGATGGTAGAATTATCAATATAAAATTACAACTATCTAAAAATAAACAGAATCATTGTATTGAATTTTCAATATACAATGATAATATAGGAGAACTTGCATGAAAAATATAATCTTAATTGGATTTATGGGAACTGGAAAGACTACAGTTGGAAAGGAATTAGCTAGACTTAAAGAGATGAAATTTTTAGATGTGGATTTTGAAATTGAAAAAAAAGAAAATAAAACAATAAATCAAATTTTCAAAGAACATGGAGAAGTATATTTTAGAAGAATTGAATCAGCGTTACTTAAAGAAGTATATTGTTTAGAAAATACTATAATATCTACTGGGGGCGGAATTATAGAGAATGAAAGTAATGCTGAGATTTTAAAAAATACAAAAAACGTAATATGGTTAGATGGAAATGTTAATACTATAGTTAATAACTTAAAAAATGAAATAGATAAAAGACCTAAACTAAAAGATGTAAAAGATATAAAAGCCTATGTCCAGGATCTATTAAATCACAGATATGAAAAGTATGAAAAATGTTCAAATATCAAAATAAGTATTGATGATAAAAATATAGCTCAAGTAGTTAGGGAGATACTTGTTTATATTTAACAAAATATGTTATTATATAGAGTATAAACGAGTTTTTATCAAAAGGTTGGTGGATGCTATAAAAATATTAATAATTAATGGTCCTAATTTAAATATGTTAGGAAAAAGAGAACCTGATGTATATGGGAAAAACACATTAGAAGATTTAGAATATAGCATAAAACAAACATTTAAAGATACTATTGATTTTGAATTTTTTCAAAGTAATCATGAAGGATGCATAATAGATAAATTACATGAGGCTAATTGTAATTTTGATGGAATTATTATAAATCCTGGAGCGTTTACACATTATAGCTATGCTATAGCAGATGCCATAAAATCTATAAGTACTAAAGTAGTAGAAGTACATATATCTAATGTGCATAAAAGAGAAGAATTTAGACAAAAAAGCGTAACCGCTAGTGCATGTATAGGACAAATTACAGGATTTGGATTTTATGGATATATTTTGGGGGTAAATGCAATAATAAATTGTGAGGTGGGTATAGGTGAAAAATAGAGTTTTAAAATTAAGAGCAGAGATGGAAAGATTAAACTTAGATGCAATTTTAATTGAAGAGTCTAAAAATAAAAGATACATATCTGGATTTACAGGAACTGCTGGGTCTATAATAATAACTAAGGAAAAAAACATATTATTTACAGACTTTAGATATACACAACAAGCTAAAAATCAAACAGAGGATTTTGAAATAGTTGAAATATCTAGAACAAACCCGATCACAAACTTCTTGAAAGAAATGAATATGAAAAGACTAGGATTTGAAGATGATAAAATGAGTTTTTCAACATATTCAAATTATAAAGAAGCTTTAGTTAATACAGAAATGGTTCCACTAAAAGGATTAATGCTAGATTTAAGAGCTATAAAAGATGAAAAAGAGTTAGATGTTATAAGACAAGCTTCTAAGATTGCAGATAATGGATTTAAATATATATTAGGATTTATTAAGCCAGGAATGAAGGAAAGTGAAGTTGCTTTAGAACTTGAGTTTTTCATGAGAAAGCAAGGCGCAACTGGAGTATCATTTGATTTTATAGTAGCATCAGGGAAAAGATCATCTATGCCTCACGGAGTAGCTAGTGATAAAGTTATAGAGACAGGCGATTTCGTAACAATAGATTTTGGATGTGTATATAATGGATATTGCTCAGATATGACAAGAACTATAGTTGTAGGAAAAGCGAATGATAAGCAAAAAGAAATATACAATATAGTATTAGAAGCTCAATTAAAGGTTATAGAAGCTGCAAAAGCTAACATGAGTGGAATAGAACTTGACAATATCGCAAGACAATATATAATTGAAAAAGGATATGGTGATAAATTTGGTCATGGCTTAGGACACGGAATAGGCCTTGATGTACATGAACTTCCAAATGTTAATACATTGGGAGAAAAGTTATTAAAGCCTAATATGGTTATAAGTGATGAGCCAGGTATATACATAGAAGATTTTGGTGGTGTAAGAATTGAAGATCTACTTATAATAACAGAAGATGGATGTGAAGTGTTAAATTCATCACCGAAAGAATTAATAGAATTAGAATTTTAAGTATAATTATGGAGGGACACATATGGTAACAGCAGGTGATTTTAGAAAAGGTGTAACATTTGAGAAGGATGGTCAACCATGTTTAATAGTTGATTTCCAACATGTTAAGCCAGGAAAAGGTGCTGCGTTTGTCAGAACTAAGTACAGAAACTTAAAAACAGGAGCAATAAGAGAAGAAGCTTTTAACCCAAGTGACAAGTTCCCTAAAGCTCATATAGACACTAGACAAATGCAATATCTATACAATGATGGTGAGTTATACTACTTCATGGATAACGAGACTTTCGAGCAAATACCACTAGACTATGAAAAAGTTGAAGATGCAATCAAATTCTTAAAAGAAAATGAAACTGCAACAATAAGATTCTACCAAGGGCAACCATTCCAAGTAGAAGCTCCAAACTTTGCAGAACTTGAAATAGTTGAAACAGAGCCAGGAATCAAAGGAGATACTGCAAGTAACGTTACTAAGTCAGCTACAGTTGAGACTGGTGCAGTAGTTCAAGTACCTTTATTCATAAATACAGGAGATAGAATAAAGATAGATACAAGAACTGGAGAATATTTATCAAGAGTTTAATAATTTATGAATATAAAAGCTTATATATCTAATAATAGATATATGGGCTTTTAAATTTATACAAAAAAATAAGGAAAGTGAGGGGTTTTAATGAAATATTTATATGAAGAAGTTGCATACTTAAAAGGTCTTGCAGAGGGATTAGAAATAAGTGAAGAAACAAAAGAAGGCAAAATAATAAATAAAATAGTAGATGTTTTAGAAAGTTTTGCAGATGCAATAGTAGAATTAGAAGAAGAGCAAATAGAACTTATAGATTATGTAGAATCTATAGACGAAGATTTATCAGATGTGGAAGATGATATATACGAAGAAGATGAAGACGATGAAGATGAAGAATATAACTACATAGAAATGGAATGCCCTAATTGTAATGATTTTGTAGAGATAGATGAGGACTTACTATATAATGAAGATATAGATATAGTATGCCCTAATTGTCAAGCAGTTATATTATCGGCAGAAGATGAGTGTGAATGCTCAGATGAGTGCATATGTGATTGTGATTGTCATGAGGAAAAATAAAACTGTATAAGTGAAGAATTTATAGAGCCTATGAAGTTATATAAGATTCATAGGCTTTTTTACGCCTAAGTAAATTAGTTTTATATTTATGTTTTGCAATAATTTTAGAAAAATAGTACACTATAGTCTATAGATATTTAAATGGAGGTAAATAAATGAAAATAAAATCAAATATATTAGTTAATATATCAAAATTTGAAGATATTATTAAATATAAATTTAAAAATAAAAAATTTATATTAGAGGCATTAACACATAGTTCATACTCTAATGAGAATAAATCTTATTCATTCAATGAGAGATTAGAATTCTTAGGAGATTCAGTTCTAGGAATAGTAATAAGTGATTACTTATTTCAAAAAGAACAAGATTTACCAGAAGGTGAGTTAACAAAATTAAGAGCCAATATAGTTTGTGAAGAGTCTTTAAGTGATGTTGCTAAAGAAATAAATTTAGGAAACCACATTCTTTTAGGAAGAGGAGAAGAAGCTACAGGAGGTAGAGATCGTATATCTATATTAGCGGATGCATTTGAGGCTGTAATAGCTGCAATATACCTAGATGGTGGAATTGAAAATGCAAAAGAATTTATATTAGATCACATGGAAGCTATAATTCAAGACTCTATAAAAGGAAGAATCTTCAGAGACTATAAGACTCATTTACAAGAGGTTGTACAAAGCAAAGGTGAAAGTATAATTTCATATAACTTAGTAGAAGAAATTGGACCAGATCATAATAAACGATTTGTAATGGAAGTTACCCTAGATTGTGAAGTTTTAGGAAAAGGAGAAGGTAAGAGTAAAAAAGAGGCAGAACAATCAGCTGCAAAACAAGCATTAAGAAGGATGATTTAATATGAAAAAGAGAATTATACCTATATTTGTGCCTCATAGGGGATGCCCTCATGATTGTATTTTTTGTAATCAAAAGAAAATTACTGGAGTAAGCACAGATATTACAAGTAAAGATGTAAGAAATATAATTGAAGAATATTTAACTACAATAGATAAAGATGCAAGTATTGAGATTGCATTTTTTGGAGGTAGTTTTACTGCTATAGATATAGATATTCAAAGAAGTTTACTTTCTGTGGCTAAGGAATATGTAGACAAAAACATTGTAGATGATATAAGAATGTCTACTAGACCTGATTGTATAAACGATGAAATACTAACTATGCTAAAAGAATATAAGACAAGTATTATAGAACTGGGAGTTCAATCTTTAGATGAGAAGGTTTTAATAGATAGTGTAAGAGGTCATAGTGATGAAGATGTATTTAAAAGCTCAAAACTTATAAAGGATTATGACATAGATTTAGGATTACAGATGATGGTAGGTTTACCATCAGATACAGAAGAAAAATGTATAAAGACAGCCAAAAAATTTATAGAATTAAAACCAGATTGTGTAAGAGTATATCCGACTTTAGTAGTTAAAGAAACAGGACTTGAAAAGCTATTAAAGGAAGGAAAATATAATTCATTTACACTTGATAAAAGTATAGATATAGTAAAAAAAGTTTTGGTTTTATTTTATATAAACAATATAAATGTAATTAGAGTTGGATTACAAGCAACTGAAGATATAGCAATAGGAAAAGAAGTTCTTGCAGGCCCATACCATCCAGCTTATAGAGAGTTAGTTGAAAGTAAGATGTATGGAGATTTTATTGAACACTTAATTAAAACATATGAGGTTAAGAAAAATTTAGTAGTTTTAGTTAATAAAAGAAATGTATCTAGAATATTAGGAAATAAAAAATCTAATGTAATAGAAATAAAAGAAAAATATGATGTTTTATTAAAAACTAAGGAAGCAAATTTAGATATAAATGAATTAGAATTTGTATTAGATGATGAAAAAACTATAAAGTTTAATACAAAAGAAATATATATGAAGTTAAGAGACATATACAACCTTTAGTTTTATTTTGAAGGGAGAGAAAGGTATTGTATTTAAAAAGATTAGAACTTAAAGGATTTAAATCCTTTCCAACTAAGACAGATGTGCTTTTTAACGAAGGTATAACAGCTATAGTTGGTCCAAATGGAAGTGGAAAAAGTAATATATCAGATGCAGTAAGATGGGTATTAGGGGAGCAAAGTATAAAAAGTTTAAGAGGCGATAAGCTAGAAGATGTAGTATTTGCCGGAACAGACACGAAAAAAGCAATGAACTATTGTGAGGTAGCATTAACTATAGACAATAGTGACAAAAAATTAGACATAGAATATAGTGAGATTACTATAAAAAGAAGAGCTTACAGAAGTGGGGAAAGTGAGTTTTTCTTAAATAATAAGTCGTGTAGATTAAAGGATATAAAAGAATTACTATTAGATACAGGAATAGGTAAAGATGGATATTCTATAATAGAACAAGGTAAAGTTGACGAAATTTTAAGCAATAACCCTGTAAATAGAAGAAAAGTATTTGATGAAGCCTGTGGAATATCAAAATATAGATATAAAAAACAAGAAGCGGAAAGAAACCTAAAGAATACAAAAGAAAACTTAAATAGAATAGAAGATATATATGTTGAGATAGAGAATCAGTTAAAACCTT
The DNA here is from genome assembly GCF_001006285.1 of Paraclostridium benzoelyticum. Taxonomy (GTDB): domain Bacteria; phylum Bacillota; class Clostridia; order Peptostreptococcales; family Peptostreptococcaceae; genus Paraclostridium; species Paraclostridium benzoelyticum. The sequence goes on along the minus strand of NZ_LBBT01000143.1, from coordinate 8,412 downwards.
TAGAAACTCAACAGAAAAAAGCTATAAAATATTTAGAAATAAAAGAAGAATTAAAAAAGATTGAAGTAAATAGTTATATAAGTGAAATTGAAGAATTAGAGGCTCAAGCAAAAGAAACATTAAATCATGATAAAGTACTTAAAGATCAAATGGTTTCAGTTAAATCTAAAAAAGAAACTTTAGAAAAATCTATAACTGATTGTGATGAAGAACTTGAAGAAATTGATGTTAAAATAAACAAAACTATTGAATATATAAACACTATAAAAGGTGTAATAAACAAAAAATATTCAGAACTCAGCGTTCTTAATGAAAAGATAAAAAATTGTAACAGTGATATACAAAGGTACACAAATGAAATTAGTTATATAAATAAAAAGATAAATGATGACAATCTAGAATTAGAAAAATTAAATGAAAGTAAAAATAATGCTTTTAGAAATTTAAAAGATATAGAAAATAAAATAGATGAAGTTGAATTAAAAAATAAAGACAAAAAAGAAAGCATAAACAAAGTAAGTCAAACTATTGAAGCTTTAAAAGATGAAATAATAAACTTATTGGATGTTAAACAAAATAGTGCGAACAAACTATCTACTTTAAATGCAAATATTGAGAATATAGAAAATAGAACTAAAACTATAGATGTAGATATAGAACATATACAAAAAAATATATGCAATAAAAAAGATGAAATATCAAAATTTAATTCTCAAAAACAAGAAAAATTAAGTTTAATAGAAAACTTAAAACAAGAATTTGAAGATATTAATAAAAAGGTAAATTCTCTGAAAATAGAATATGACAAAATAAGTAGTGATATACAAGGCTCTAAACTTAAAATAAATGAATATAACTCTAAATTAAACATATACACTGATATGGAAAAGCACTATGAAGGATTTAATAAAGGTGTAAAGGAAGTGTTAAAGAATAAAAATTTAGAGGGTATATATGGAGCACTAGGTCAGGTTATATCATCTAGTCAAAAATATGAAAAAGCACTAGAAGCATCACTTGGAAGTTATATGCAAAATATAATAACTAAAGATGAAAATAGCGCTAAAAATGCTATAAACTACTTAAAGAAAAATAATTTAGGAAGAGTTACATTCTTACCTTTAAATATAATTAAATCCAATAAAATAGATAAAAATGCAATAAAAAGCAGTGCTAAATACATAGGGATAGCAAGTGAATTAGTTAAGTTTGATGAAAAGTATAAAAATATAATCGAAAATGTTTTAGGAAGAACTATAGTTATAGAAAGTATGGATGAAGCTATAAAGTTTGCTAGAGAAACTAACCATAGATATAAAGTTGTAACTTTAGATGGAGAAATTCTAAATCCAGGAGGATCTTTAACTGGAGGAACAGTAAGAACTAATGGAAATATACTTTCAAGAAAAAGATTGATAGAAGAGTTTAAAGATAACATACAAAAAGAACAAGAAAAATTGAATTTATTAGAACAAGAAAAAATCAATTTAAAAGGTTCTATAGATTCAAAGCTTATAAAAATTGAAACAATAAATAATGAATTACGTGAAAATGATAAAAGTGTAGTTGTTATTAATGCAAACATAAAAAGTGCAAATGATGAAGTTTTAAATTTAAGCAATAACTTAAATAAATTTGAAAATGAGAAGTTAAGTTTAGGTGAAAATTTAGAATATACACTAACAAAAACTAAGTCATTAAAAGAAAATATAAATGAAATAGAACAAAAGCATTTGTTAAACAAAAATGAAATAGATACATTAAATTCAAAATTAAAAGAAATAAATGATGGTTATGAAGTAGATAAAAGCAGATTTGACGATTTGAATATAGAATATGCTAAATTAAATCAAATTCACCAAGCTACAATAAAGGATATAGATAGAATTCAAAAAGAAATAAAATCACAAAATGATGTCCTTAGAACTACAAAAGAACAACTTGAAGAAAGTAAATTTAATACTGTTAAAATTCAAGATCAGATTAAAATTGAAACTTCAGAAAAAGAAAACTTGGAGAATCAAATTATAGATGAAAATAAAAAATTAAGTCTGCAAAAAGAACAAAAAGATTCTATTAAGAAAAATAGAGACGCTATAAATACTGAATCTAAAAATATAGATAGACAGTATATAGAAGTCAAAGAAAGTTTATTTAAGATAGAAAATAAAATAGAAAGACTAAGATCATCTAAAGAAAATTATATAGCTAAACTTATAGAAGAATACGAATTAAGCCTAGAGGAAGCAAAGGCATTAAAAGATGAATCTGTAGTTATTGATAAAAAAGAGCTAGAAAACCTAAAAAGACAAATAAAAAGTCTTGGGAATGTAAATATAGACTCTATAAAAGAATATGAAGAAATAAAAGAAAGGTATGATTTTTATAGTGAACAAAAGAAAGATTTAGAAGAATCTATAGAAGTTATATATAAACTTATTAAAGAACTAGAAGAAAATATGAAAAGAGAGTTTAATGAAAACTTTGTTTTAATAAATGAAAACTTTAAAGTTGTTTATAAAAAATTATTTGGTGGAGGAAATGGAGAACTTAGAATAGTAGATAAAGATAATATTCTAGAAAGTGACATAGAAATAGTAGCTCAACCACCTGGGAAGAAAATGAAAAATTTAAATCTTTTATCAGGAGGAGAAAAAGCACTTACTGCAATAAGTATATTATTTTCAATAATATTAGCTAAGCCAACTCCATTTTGTATACTAGATGAAATAGAAGCGCCACTAGATGATGCAAACATATATAGATTTGGAGAGTTTTTAAAAGAACTATCTAAAGATACCCAATTTATATCTATAACTCATAGAAGAGGTACTATGGAGGTTGCAGACTATATATATGGAGTTACAATGCAAGAAAAAGCAATCTCTAAGGTAATAAGCCTAGATCTAAAAGAAGCTAAAAAATTAACTGAAGATATAATATAAGGAGGCAAAATGTTTAAGAAGTTATTCAAATTTGGAAAGAAAAAAGAAGAAGAAAGTGTAGTTGAAGAAGAAGCTCAAATTGAAGAAGCTAATGAAGAATCAGCTACTGATGAAGAAACTGTAGTTGAAGGTGCAGAGTTTAAAGTGGAAGAAAAGCACAATTTAGATGAAGATCCAGATAACAAAGAAGAAATAATAGATATTGACAATGAAGATAAAATTGAAGAAACTTCGCTAGAAGAAGTAGAAGAAGTAGAAGAAGTAGAAGAAGTAGAAGAAGTAGAAGAAGTAGAAGAAGTAGAAGAAGAAATTACAAAAGAAGGTTTATTTGCAAGACTTAAACAAGGACTTACTAAAGCTAAACAAGGAATAACAGATAAAATTGATGCTGTTTTAAATTCATACACTACAATAGATGAAGACCTTCTTGAAGAACTTGAAGAAATACTAATAACAGCAGATGTTGGCGTAAACACTACTATGGAAATGATAGATGGACTAAGAGATGCTATAAAAACTAAAGGTATTACAGATCCTTTAGCTGTAAGAGGTGAGTTAAAATCTGTAATATGTGATATGTTAGGAGAGGAAGATTCTAAATTAAACATAGAGCCTGGTCCAAGTATAATATTAATGGTAGGAGTAAATGGAGTAGGTAAAACTACTACAATAGGTAAACTAGCAAATAGATACACTAAAGAAGGTAAAAAAGTAATACTTGCAGCAGGAGATACGTTTAGAGCTGCAGCTATAGAACAATTGGAAGTGTGGGCTAATAGAAGTAATGTGGATATAATAAAGCACCAAGAAGGAGCTGATCCAGGGGCTGTAATATTTGATGCTGTTAAAGCAGCTAAAGCTAGAAAAGCAGATGTATTAATTTGTGATACAGCAGGAAGACTTCACAACAAAACTAACTTAATGAATGAGTTAGGGAAGGTATTCAAGATAGTTGATAGAGAATATCCAGAAGCGCAAAAAGAAGTTTTATTAGTTGTAGATGCTACAACAGGTCAAAATGCGGTATCTCAAGCTAAAACATTTAAAGAAGTAGCTGATATAACGGGAATAGTATTAACTAAATTAGATGGAACGGCAAAAGGTGGAGTTGTTTTAGCTGTTAAATCTGAAGTTGATGTTCCTGTAAAACTTATAGGAGTTGGAGAAAAAGTAGAAGACTTACAAGATTTTGATTCAAAAGCATTTATAGATGCGTTATTTGGGAACTAATTAGCTTTTAAAAATAACTGTTGACAACTTTATTAGTATGATATAAAATACAATGTGTAAAGGAATTGACCTTTACAGTAAAGTAAGTGGGAAGTGTAATAATGAATCTAGAAAAATTAGTAGAAATTGGGTTGTTATTTGAACAATACAAAATGCTTCTAACTGATAAGCAAAGAGAAATTGTATCACTTTATTACAATGAAGATTATTCTCTTGGAGAAATCAGTGAAAATCTAAGTGTTTCAAGACAAGGAATATATGATACATTAAAGCGTTCTGAAAAAATTTTGAAAGATTATGAAGCAAAATTAGGCTTAGTTAAAAAGTCAAAAGAACGTGAAAAAATTACACAAGATATATATAATAAAGTTGTTGACATTAAACAAGATTTATTGCAAAATAGAGATTGTGCTAATTTAATCCCTAAGGTAGAAAATATAGAAGATTTATGTAGGGAGATGTTAAAATGATATTTGAAGGATTAGCAGATAAACTACAGGGCGCTTTAGGAAAATTAAAATCTAAAGGTAAGCTTACTGAAAAAGATGTTAAAGATGCTATGAGAGAAGTTAAGCTAGCTTTATTAGAAGCTGATGTTAACTTTAAAGTAGTTAAAGACTTTGTTAAGAAAGTTCAAGAAAGAGCTGTTGGACAAGATGTTATGGAAAGCTTGACACCAGCACAACATGTTATAAAAATAGTTAATGAAGAACTGACAAGTTTAATGGGTGATGTTCAAAGTAAAATAATGATATCACCAAAGCCACCAACAGTTATAATGATGGTAGGGTTACAAGGTGCAGGTAAAACAACTACATCTGGTAAGCTTGGAGGATACTTTAAAAAGCAAGGTAAGAAGCCCTTACTAGTGGCTTGTGATATATATAGACCTGCGGCTATAAAGCAATTACAAGTTGTAGGTGAAAAATTAGATATACCAGTGTTTAGCATGGGAGATAAAGAAAGCCCAGTAAATATAGCAAAAGCTGGATATAATCATGCAGTGAAAAATAACCACGATTTAGTTATAATAGATACAGCTGGTAGACTTCATATAGATGAGACTTTAATGGAAGAGTTACAAAATATAAAGTCTGAAGTTAAGCCACACGAAATACTATTGGTTGTAGACTCTATGACAGGACAAGATGCAGTTAATGTTGCACAAAGCTTCAATGATGCCCTTGGGGTTGATGGAGTAGTTTTAACTAAACTTGATGGGGATACTAGAGGTGGAGCAGCACTTTCAATAAGAGCTGTAACACAAAAGCCTATAAAGTTTATAGGTATGGGAGAAAAGCTAGATGACTTAGAGCCTTTCCATCCAGATAGAATGGCATCTAGAATATTAGGTATGGGAGACATCCTAAGCTTAATAGAAAAGGCTCAAGAAAATATAGATTTAGAAAAAGCTAAGGAATTAGAAAGCAAAATTAAAAAGCAAGATCTTGATTTTGAAGATTTCTTAGAACAAATGGAACAAATTCAAAAGATGGGTCCTTTAAACAAGGTGATTGAAATGATTCCTGGTATGGGTCAAGTCAAAGACCAACTTGGGGACATCGATATGAATAATAAAGAAATTGTTAGGACTAAGGCAATCGTACAGTCTATGACAATAGAAGAAAGAAGAAATCCTAGTATCTTAAATGCTTCAAGAAAGAAAAGAATAGCAAGAGGTAGTGGTACTAGTGTTCAAGATGTAAACAGACTTATAAAGCAATTTGATGAGATGAAAAAAATGATGAAGATGTTTACAGGAACTCAAAAAAGCATGAAGAAAAGGGGAGGCTTTGCCGGTTTACCTTTCTTTAAATAATAGAAAACAAAAAGATAAAAATTTTTCGGAGGTGTCGATATGGCAGTTAAAATAAGATTAAAAAGAATGGGATCAAATAAAAAACCTTTCTACAGAATAGTAGTAGCAGATTCTAGAGCTCCAAGAGATGGAAAGTTCATAGAAGAAATAGGATTCTACAATCCAATATCTCAACCAAAGCAAGTTAAAATAAACGATGAGAAAGCTGTTAAATGGTTAGGATGTGGAGCACAACCAACTGATACAGTTAAAACTTTATTAGTTAACAACGGAGTAATGGAAAAGTTCGAAGCTTCTAAGCAAGCTAAGTAATTTTCTTTTAGGAGTGAATTGATATGAAAGAGCTAGTACTAGATATAGCAAAGGCTCTTGTCGATAATCCAGAGGCAGTTGAAGTAGAGGAAACTTTTAATGATGGAGAAACTATCTTAAAATTAAAAGTAGCCCCTGATGACATGGGTAAGGTTATCGGTAAGCAGGGTAGAATAGCTAAAGCTATAAGAACTGTTATAAAATCTGCTTCAAATAGAGACCACAAAAAGGTTACTCTTGAAATAATATAAAGGATTAGGTATTAACCTAGTCCTTTTTGTATATACTGTGTATATATTGCGCAAAGATAAAGCATAATTTTTAAAGAAGGTGAGATTATGGAAAATAAATTAACTCATTTTAAAATAGGACAAATAGTAAAAACACAAGGTTTAAAAGGTGAAGTAAGAATTTACTCCACAACGGATGATATATATAGATATGACGATTTGGATACTTTTTATATAGGAAAAGACCTTAATACAGAATATAAAGTACAAAATGTTAGATATAAAGGTAACTTAGTTATAATGAAAATAAAAGGAATAGATACAGTAGAAATGGCTGAAAAGATAGTTAACAAAAATATCTATGTATCTAGAGAAGAGTCAAAAGAATTAGATGAAGACGAGTTCTTTATTGCTGATATGATTGGTATAGACGTTTATACAGTAGACAATAAACATGTAGGTGTATTAGATGATGTTTTACAATATGCAGCTAATGATGTTTATGTAATTAAAGGTGAAGATAATAAAGAATATCTTATACCAGCTGTTATGAAGTTTGTACCTGAGATAGATATAGAAGAAAGAAAAATGATAATAGACCCTATAAAGGGAATGTTAGATTAATTTTAAGGTGATATTATGAGATTTCATATAATGACACTATTCCCAGAAATATTCAACTCTTATATGAATGAGAGTATAATGAAAAGAGCTGTAGAAAAAGGTATTATTGAAGTAAACATATACAATATAAGAGACTTTTCTACTAATAAGCATAAAAAGGTAGATGATTATCCTTTTGGAGGTGGAGCAGGTATGGTAATGACTCCACAGCCAATATATGATACATATAAACATATTATAGATAAATTTGATATAAAAGAACCTAGAGTTATATACTTAACACCGAAGGGTGAAGCTCACAATCAAAACATAGCTAGTGAAATGTCAACATTTGAAGATGTAATACTTTTATGTGGTCACTATGAAGGAATAGATCAAAGAATTATTGATTCTATAGTTACGGATGAAATATCTATAGGGGATTATGTATTAACAGGGGGGGAACTTCCTGCACTAATTCTTATAGATTCAATTTCAAGGCTTATACCAGGTGTATTAAGTCAAAATGAATCCTTTGAGGAAGAATCATTTAAAGATAACTTATTAGAGTACCCTCATTATACTAGACCGAGAGAATTTATGGGAATGGAAGTTCCAGAAGTTTTACTATCTGGAAATCATAAGAAAATAGATGAGTGGAGAAATGAGAAATCTATTGAAATAACTAAAGAAAGACGTCCTGATTTATACAAAAAAGCTTGTAAATAAATAGGACATATAGTATAATAAAATCTGTTGAAAAAATAAAACGGGCGTTCCTCTGCTTACAAATGGTCAAGTAATTAAGAGCGTCTATGATACCAGGAGGATTAAAATGAACGAAATATTAAGATCATTAGAGCAAGAGCAATTAAAAAATGAAGTTCCTAACTTTGGACCTGGGGACACTGTAAAAGTACACGTTAGAATAGTTGAAGGAAAAAGAGAAAGAATACAAGTATTCGAAGGTGTTGTATTAAAGAGACAAGGTGGAGGAGCTAGAGAAACTTTCACTGTAAGAAAAATATCTTTCAACGTTGGAGTAGAAAGAACATTCCCTGTTCATTCTCCAAAATTAGAGAAGATAGAAGTAACTAGAAAAGGTAAAGTAAGAAGAGCTAAACTAAACTACTTAAGAGGTAGAGTAGGTAAAGCTGCTAAGATAAAAGAAGCTAGATAATAAACTTTACTATACAGGGGACTGAGATTTCAGTCTCCTTTTTTACTATTAATTAGATTAAAATAAATTTTTATAAATATAAATATAAATTAT
>NZ_LBBT01000142.1 GCF_001006285.1 Paraclostridium benzoelyticum | reverse complement strand
TTTATATGACCTTTTTCATGTATTTGTATGCACTTTCAGGATTTCTGTCTATGATAGCCTCACAGATTTTTTTGTGTTGTAAATTTAAAGTTTCTTCTTCATGGTAAAATTCTACTATCTTTTGTCTTGAATTTATAATAAAATTTTCTAATAAATTTAATGATATTGTATATAAACTTTTTATCAAAAAGTTCTTACTCATGCAAGTAATTTTATAATGGATTTCTTTATCAATTTCGCCTTTATTATAAATTTCATCTTTTTTTGTCAATCTTTGTGAAATCATTTTCAACTCTTCAAGTTCTTCGTCTGTTCCTCTTATAGCTGCTAATTTAACTGCTTCTAATTCTATCATTCGTCTTAATTCTATTATATCTTTATAGTCGCCATTGTTTAAAGTAAACATCATAGATAAAGGTTGTATTAATGATGTTTCAATTTTATTACAAATAAAATTTCCTTCGCCTTGTCTACTTTCTATTATCCCCATAGTTTCTAAAACCCTAAGTGCTTCTCTTATCGATGTTCTACTTACTCCCATTTTTTGAGATAATTCACGTTCTGACATTAACTTATCTCCATTTTTAAGCTTTCCTTCTAATATCATATTTTGTATCTGATTTATAACTTGTTGATATATCTTTTCATTAGTTATATTATTAAACAATTCAATATCTCCTTATATTTAAATATTTCATTTATATTATACTACAAAAAAATTTGATTTGCTTGAACGACTTTTTAATATTGATATATACATTTTCAAAAAAATAAAAGATGTCATTTAAAATAATTCAAAACAGCATCTTTCATTTTTTCTAATTTTCATTAAATTCTATTATAAATATAACAGAGTTTTTTCCGTTTTTTATATTATATTTAAACCCATGCTCTTTAAGTATTTGACTTACTATATAAAGCCCTAGTCCACTTCCTCCAGTTTTCCTATTTCTTGATTTTTCCACTCTATAAAATGGTTTAAATAATTTATCTTTATGCTTTTCATCTATTGTAATACCTGTATTTTCTATCTCTAAAATTGCATTTTCTTTCTTGTACAAATGTATTAGTAAGTCCGCATTTTCCGGTGAATATTTAATAGCATTGTTTATTAAATTATTTATAGCTTTTGCTATTCTCTCTTCATCCGCATTTATAAATATTTCACTTTGATATTTTACATCTAGTTTTAATTCCTTCTCTTCAATTAAGTACATTTGTCTTTTTATGAGTTTATTTATTAAATTGTTTAAATTAAATTCTTGAGTTTCAGATTTTTTTTCCAAAATTTCAAATTTAGATACCTGAATCATTTCTTCTACTAGAGTTTTTAATTCTTGAGTAGAATCATATGATTTTTGCAAGTATGTATCACGATCTTTATATTTCCCAATATTATAAATCATACCTTCTAATTGTCCACTTATAATGGTTATCGGGGTTTTTAATTCATGAGATATAGTTGCTATAAACTCCTTTCTTTTAGCTTCTTGCATTCTTTCACTTTCAATTATATCAATAAGAGGTTTTGTCACCCATTTTGAGAATGCATATGAAGTTATTATAGACAATACTATTGCAACACCTATTATTATAGGCATTAAATCTAGTATTACAGTAGTTGCTTCATCTACTGGTTGAAGCGGCATACTTATATCCAGATAATATGGAGCATTACTGTCTCTTATATACAAAGCTACAGTTTTTTGATAGTTTTCATAAGAGTCACTAATATTATTAGAATATGGCAAAAATGAAAGTTCCTTATTCCCATATTCAACTTTTCCATTTGAGTCTCTTAATAACACACCTACATTTTCATGCTGTGAAATTTTATATAAATGTTGTTTCAATTCCTCTAAATCATCTCTCCTTGACCTTGCTGCTAAAACTGTCAATCTATTATTTATAGACTCTACCTTATATTTTTCATAGTATGGAGGTAATAAGAAGTACAAAATCAGATATATAGTTATTATAAGCCCTATAGATAATGTAGTTATTATTAAAAATATTTTTGTACTTATAGCTAATTCTTTCCATTTTTTTCTAATTCTTATCAAGACTGTATCCTATTCCTTTCACTGTTTTTATATATGGAATTCCAATTTTTTTTCTTATATTTTTTATATGAGCATCTACAACTCTAGTATCTCCATAGTAATCATAGCCCCATACACTATCTAGTAAATTCTCTCTAGTAACTACGTGGGGATAATTCTCTATTAAAGTCTTTAATATGTTAAATTCTTTTAATGTCAATTCTATTACTTCATTATCTAAAAATGCTTGATATGTGTTTAAATCTAAACTTAGCTTCTCAAAACTTAATGTATTAGACTCATTATATTTGCCACTTCTTCTTAAAACAGCCTCTACTCTTTTCATCAACAAGGTAAATGAAAAAGGTTTTGTTATATAATCATCGCACATTAGTTCAAATCCTTTAACTTGATCACTCTCTTGATTTAATGCCGTTAAAAATATTATAGGTATATCTGAACTCTGTCTTATCATCTTACATACAGCATGTCCATCTAAATTAGGCATCATTACATCTAATATAACCAAATCAAATTCACCTTTTTTAAAAGCTTGTATACCCTCTATTCCATCGTTTGCCGATTCCACGCTATATCCTTCTGCACTTAAAAATTCTACTATCAATTCTTGTATATTACTATCATCTTCTATTACTAATATATTTTTATTTTTCATAATAAATCTCCTCTAAATTTCAAAATCACTTAATATATATATTATAATTTGCATATGAATTTTCTATGAATATAATTTTTACATTATACAAAATCAGTCTATATAT
>NZ_LBBT01000141.1 GCF_001006285.1 Paraclostridium benzoelyticum | reverse complement strand
TTTTAATAAATAGTTTTTTGATACAATAAAACAAAACTATTTAAATTTCGTTGAAGGATAATAATCTGATTTATAGAATTGAATAAAAAGTATCATTTTTAAATTTGATAGGAGGGGGAAGCTAATGATAAATTTTTCTTTAGACAACAAAAACTTAAAAGTTGAGTTTTTAAGTAAAGAATTGGACCATCATATTGCAAATGAAGTAAGAGAAGAGATTGATTATGTTATACAAGATAAGCAAATCAAGAATATAGTTTTTGATTTTAAAAATATGAATTTTATGGATTCTTCAGGTATTGGAGTAGTTATTGGTAGATACAAAAAAATATCTAGTGAGGGTGGAAAGGTAGCTGTAATTAATTTAAATTCAAGAGTAAAAAAGGTTTTTGATTTATCTGGGATGAATAAGATAATACAAATTCATGACACTTATGAAGATGCTGTAAGTTCTTTTTTAGGAGGTGTTGCAAATGAATAATATTGTGGAAGTAAAGTTTTCAGCAAGATCAGAAAATGAAAGTTTTGCAAGGGTAATAGTTGCATCATTTGCAGCTAAGTTAGATCCTACATTAGATGAAATTGCAGACATAAAAACTGCAGTATCTGAAGCTGTAACTAATTCAATAATACATGGATATGATGAAGATGAAACAAAATTTGTTAATATAAGGTGTGAGATAGAAGATAGAGAAATAACTATCACAGTAGAAGACACTGGAAATGGGATAGAAGATTTAGATATGGCTATGCAGCCATTATATACATCGAAACCTGAATTAGAAAGATCTGGTATGGGATTTACTGTTATGGAAAGTTTCATGGATAAAGTAACTGTTTCTTCTAAAAAGGGCGAGGGAACTAAAGTTATTATGAAAAAGAAAATAGATTCATCTAATATAGAATAGAGGTTTTGTTATGGGGATAACTGCCAATAAAGAAGAAAGAAAGGGATTGCTTAGCCATGAGGAGACTTTAAGATTAATACAACTGGTACAAAATGGGGATGAAGAAGCAAAAGAAATACTAATAGAGAGTAATTTAGGGTTAGTTAGAAGTGTTGTATCTAAATTTTTAAATATAGGATATGAAAGAGATGACTTATTTCAATTAGGATCAATAGGACTTATAAAGTCTATTTATAAGTTTGATCCAAAATTTAATGTTAAATTCTCGACATATGCAGTACCTATGATTTTAGGAGAAATAAAAAGATATTTAAGAGATGATGGGATGATAAAAGTCTCAAGATCTTTAAAACAAGTTGCAATAAAAGCTAAAACACAAACTGAAGTTCTAACTAAAAAGTTAGGAAGAGAGCCAACTATAGATGAGTTATCTAAAGTTGTAGGAGTAGATAAAGAAGAATTGGTTATGGCGTTAGAATCAAACTTCTCTGTAGAATACTTACATGGAGTAATACACGAAGAAGAAGGAGCACCTATATGTTTAATTGATAAAATTAGCCTAAAAGGTGAAGATGAAGAAGATAAAGTTATAGATAATCTTTTATTAAAAGAGGTATTAGGAAAATTGGATAAAAGAGAAAGACAAATTATAATGCTTAGATATTTTGAAGATAAAACACAGAGTGAAATAGGAGAACTTTTAAATATATCTCAAGTACAAGTTTCTAGAATAGAGAAAAAAGTACTGTCAAAGTTAAAAACTTATATAGGATAAAAAAATAAACCCCTAATTTAGGGGTTTATTTTTTTTAGTTTGTTAAATAATAACTATATATAGATTGATTAAATAGGAGGTCAGAATATGGATAAGAATTACAAAGAATATGTTGATAAAATAAGTCCAAAACCTACTTATGTAAAAAATTATATATTAGCATTTATTGTAGGTGGAATAATCTGTGTAATTGGACAGGCTATAAATGATGTTTATATGAGTTTTGGACTAGATAAATTGAAAGCAGCTGGAGCAACATCTATGACTTTAATTTTTATAGGTGCATTTTTAACAGGATTAGGAGTTTATGATTTAATTGGCAAAAGAGCAGGTGCTGGATCTATTATTCCAATAACTGGATTTGCAAACTCTATAGTATCACCTGCAATGGAGTACAAAAGAGAAGGATATGTAATGGGTGTTGGAGCAAATCTATTTAAGATTGCAGGGCCTGTTTTAGTGTATGGAATAGGTTCATCTGTGTTATGTGGATTAATATACTACATAATAAAATTCATCATATAGAAAGGAGATATATAGGTGGCTAGAAATAGGATAGGAAAAAGGACTATTAAATTAGAGAATGGACCAACTATAATATCTACATCATCAATAGTGGGACCTAAAGAAGCGAATGGGCCTCTTAAAGAATATTTTGATATGAAGCTAGATGATGATTTATTTGGAGAAAAAAGTTGGGAATTTGCAGAAAGCAAGATGGTTCAAACGGTTATAGAAAATGCAATAAAAAATGCTAATAAGTCTGTAGATGATATAGATTATATGATTGCTGGAGATTTACTAAATCAGCTTTTATCAACATCATTTGCAGCTAGAGAAGTAAACATTCCATTTTTAGGAGTTTATGGAGCATGTTCTACAATGGCACTGTCTTTATCATTAGGGTCGATGTTGGTTGATGGAGGATTTGCTGACTTAGTGGTTGCAGCGACATCAAGTCATTACTGTACAGCAGAAAGACAATTTAGATTTCCGTTAGAATTAGGAAGTCAAAAACCTATGACAGCTCAATGGACAGTTACAGGATCTGGTTGCTCTTTGATATCTAGTGAAGGACAAGGCCCAAAGGTTAAGTATATAACAATAGGAAAGGTAATTGATAAAGGGATAAGTGATGCAAATAACATGGGTGCAGCTATGGCTCCAGCTGCTATAGACACGATATACTCTTACTTTGTGGATACAAAAGATGACCCAAATAGTTTTGACATGATTGCAACAGGTGACCTAGGTAAATTAGGTATGCAAATAACTATAGACTTATTAAAAGAAAAAGGATTAGATATATCTAAAGTTTATACTGATTGTGGAGTAGAAATTTTTAATATAGATGATCAAGACGTTCATTGTGGTGGAAGCGGATGTGGATGTTCAGCATCTGTTTTCAATGGATATATTTATAAAATGTTAAAATCTAAAAAATTTAATAAGATTATGTTAGTTTCAACAGGGGCATTATTATCACCTACAAGTACATTGCAAAAAGAGAGTATACCTAGTGTAGCTCATGCTGTAGTTATAGAAAATGAATAGGAGGTGTAAGAAGTGCTTATAGAGTATCTAAAAGTATTTTTAGTAGGCGGGGTTATATGCTTAATTGCTCAGATATTAATGGACTACTTTAAATTACAAACACCATATGTAATGGTTACTTATGTAACAAGTGGAGTAATATTAAGCTTTTTAGGTGTATATCAGCCTATTGTAGAGTTTGGAGGTTCTGGAGCAACTGTTCCTATAATAGGGTTTGGATATTCTTTATATAATGGAGTTGTTAAAGCAATAGAACAAGATGGATTTATGGGGATTTTTACAGGTGGTATAACTGCAACTGCAGGAGGTATAACAGCAGCTATATTTTTTGGATATATAATGGCCGTTATATTTACCCCAAAGGCTAAGCCATAAAATAAAAAGAACTATATGAGACTTAACTCATATAGTTCTTTTTTTATGCAGCTGGTTTTGCTGCTGTATTAGGTTTTTGAGTGGTTTGAGTAGGGGAAGTTTGATTATTACCTTGAGGTGGAGTAGGAGTTACGTCAGTACCACCACCTGTTGTTCCACCTCCGGTACCTGGATTAGTTCCAGTACCACCACCTGTATTTCCACCTCCAGTTCCTGGGTCAGTGCCAGTACCTGGATTACTATTATCATTACCACCATTATTGTTGCCGTTATCTCCATTATCTCCAGGATCAGGAGTTTCTGGAGTTGGAGTTTCTGGAGAAGGAGTTTCCGTTTCCGGTTTATTTTCTTCTTCTACAGGAGGCAATGTAGTTGCCGGTGGAGTATAAGAAGAATGAGTAGTAGGTATTTGACCTTTTATGAAAGCCGCCATACCAGAATTATAAGCTCCTTTAGGAACTATACTACCATTCAATAAGTTTATATTATAAAACTCTATATTACTTGCTTTTTTAAAATCAATTGGGTCAAGTCCATCATGCGCTTTATTCATTACTTTAGACCATAATTTAGCAGAAGTTCCACTTCCGTGAACAACACCTCTACGAGGTATAGTTTCTTTTGTAGTTGGATCAATTCTATGATCATCACCTATATAAGTAGCACCTACATAATAAGGTGTGTAACCAACAAACCAAGCGTCTTTATTTTCATTTGTAGTACCTGTTTTACCAGCTACAGGCATATCACCAAAGCTAGCTGATTTACCAGTACCTTCTTTAACTACAGATTTAAGCATATCTGTAAGAACATAAGCAACTTCAGGGTCTACAACCTTATGCTCTTCTGGAGTGTTTTGTATTAACACTTGCCCATCTGAAGACTCAACAGTTGTAAATGTTATAGGTTCAACATAAGTTCCACCGTTAGCCAAAGTTCCATAAGCCGCAGCCATATCAAGAGGAGAAGCTCCTTTTGTCATACCACCTAAAGTAAGAGCAGGGAATGTTCTATCTCTGCCACCAGGTCCATCTTTTAAATCAGATAATCCAAAGTTTTTTAGGTAATCAAGCATAACGTCAACACTTTCATCGTAAGTTGAAGCAAGTTGTTCAGCTACTTTTATAGCTATTGTATTTGATGACTTAGCTAAAGCTTTACGCATTGTCATATCTCCAGAACCAGATGTTGTAGTATTTGGATTCCAGTCATTATTTTTTTTGAATTTATATCCTCCACGTACATCACTAAATGTATCTGCTTGATTCATTCCGTTATCAATAGCTGGAGTGTAAACTGATAAAGGTTTTATAGTAGAACCAGGTTGGTGTGGTGAAGTAGCTCTATTTAAAACTTTTCTAGCTTTAATTTCTCTACCACCAATCAAGGCTTTTATTTTACCAGTTCGATAATCTAAAACTACCATAGCAGCCTGAGGTTGAGGAATTCCATCTTTGTAAGTTTCAGTTCCTGGGAAGTTATTTCTATTATTAAACTCAGTTTCTAAATCACTTTGCATATTTTTATCTATAGTAGTACGTATTTTTAAACCTCCACTAAAATACAGTGTATTAGCTTCAGCTTCAGTATATCCTTGAGTTATAAGACTATTTATAACATTGCTTTCTATAAGGTCCTCAACTGTAGAAGCAGGTTTTTTAGATTGACCAGGCAGCTGTATATTTATTTTTTCAGCGACAGCTTTATCATGTTCTTCTTGAGTTAAATAACCAAGTTCTAACATTTTCATTAAAACTGTTTCTTGTCTTTGTTTAGCATTAGGGTTTAGCTCAGCTTTTCTACAAACCATATTTCTGTTTCTTAACTCTTTAAAAGTGTCATCATCAGGTATAAGACCCCAATCATAAAGTTTATCAATCATATCTAACTCTACTTTAGTGGGTTCATCAAAACCATCACTCTTTACATAAAATTTTAATCTTCCTTTTAATTCATCTTTAGTTTCATTACCTGTTAATTTTGCAGTGTTATAAGCTGCATATTTATTAGGGTTTTGAGTTATACCAACAATCATAGCTGATTCAGCAACTGAAAGATCTTTAGCATGTTTATTAAAATATGCATTTGCAGCAGCTTCAACACCTATAGCACCTCTTCCAAAGTATGCACTATTTAAATAAAGTTCTAAAACTTCACTCTTAGTAAGAGTCTTATCCATTTCTAAAGCATAATAAATATCTTTAATTTTACGAACAACAGATACTTCACTAGAAGTAAGTAAATTTTTAGAAACTTGCATGTCTAGAGTACTTCCTCCAGGAGAAGAAGATGTAAATATATTTATAAGGGTGGCTTTAGCAAGCCCTTTAAAATCTACACCATTATGATCATAAAATCTTTCATCTTCTATTGATACAAGCGCATTTTGAAGATGAGCTGGCATATCTTTTATAGATATAGGAACCTTTTTATTATCTGTTGGAGGATTTCCCATTAAAGATCCATCACTATATAAAAGTTCTGTAACTGTGTTAACTTTTTTATCAAGAGCAGCTTTTGTCACAGGCTCTACGTCTTTTAAGGCTACAAATACTAGTGCAGTTGAAACTGCAACTCCTAATACCAACATAACTAAAAGTGTAACACCTACAGTTCTAAATATTTTAAACTTATCCTTCTTTGAAGATTTAGAAATACTTTTAGTTTTTTGACTACTGTTTTTAGTTGATTTCCTCGACGAGGCAGTAGGTTTAGTACTAGAGGAGCTAACTTTTTTTCTACGTATTTTGTTTTTGTCATTATTATCATTTCCCATGAAATTAACCTCCTTACTATAAGAATATATTATATCATATATGTGAATAATTTTGTATTTTATAGATAAAAATGAATATTATGTAATTAGTATTAGTGTTAGTTGATTATTTGAATTTAACATTTAACTATGATACAATATTAATTATTTTTAACTAAGTATAAAAAAAATATGTGTGAGGTGTACATATGATTGAAATAAATGAACAATTAAAGATAATTAAAAAAGGGGCAGCTGAAATAATTTCAGAAGAAGATATTGTTAAAAAGTTAGAAAAATCGGCAAAAGAAAATAAGCCATTAACAATAAAGTTAGGATTGGATCCTTCTGCACCAGATATTCACTTAGGACATACTGTTGTTTTAAGAAAAATGAAAGCATTCCAAGATTTAGGACATCAAGTAGTTATAATAATAGGAGATGCTACAGGCATGATAGGAGATCCAACTGGAAAATCAGCAGTTAGAAAGCAACTATCTCATGACCAAGTTTTAGAAAATGCAAGAACATATCAAGAACAAATCTTTAAAATATTAGACAGAGAAAAGACAATAGTAAAGTTTAATAGCGAGTGGTTACAAACTATGAATTTCATGGATGTTGCTAACTTAGCATCTAAGTATACTGTTGCGAGAATGTTAGAAAGAGATGAT
Organism: Paraclostridium benzoelyticum; assembly: GCF_001006285.1. GTDB lineage: Bacteria > Bacillota > Clostridia > Peptostreptococcales > Peptostreptococcaceae > Paraclostridium > Paraclostridium benzoelyticum. The sequence goes on along the minus strand of NZ_LBBT01000141.1, from coordinate 26,666 downwards.
TTTAAGAAAAGATTCGCATCTAATCAATCTATATCAATACATGAATTTTTCTATCCATTAATGCAAGGATATGATTCAGTAGCAATAAAAGCTGATATAGAAATGGGAGGAACGGATCAAAAGTTTAACATATTAATGGGAAGAACTCTTCAAAAAGAGTATGATCAAGAACCTCAAATTGCTTTATTAATGCCTATAATAGAAGGTACTGATGGAGTTAAGAAGATGAGTAAATCACTAGGTAATTACATTGGTATAAGCGAAGCTCCTAATGATATGTATGGAAAAACTATGTCTATTCCAGATGAATTAATAATAAGATATTTTGAGTTAGTTACAGATGAACATCCTGATTCAATAGAAGCTATGAAGTCTGATATAGAACAAGATAAAGTAAATCCAAGAGACTTAAAAATGAAATTAGCTAAAGAAGTTGTAAAACTATATCATGGAGAAGAAAAAGCATTAGAAGCAGAGCAATATTTTAAATCTGTATTCCAAAAAAAGAATATTCCAGATGATATAGCTGAAATGGAAGTTTCTATAGAAGAGTCTGAAGAAGGTTTATTCTTTATACCAAAGCTAGTTACAGGATTAAAGCTTTCTCCATCTACAAGTGAAGCTAGAAGATTATTAAAGCAAGGTGGAATAAAGCTTAATGGTGAAAAAGTTGAAAATGACAAAATAGCTTTACAAACTGGAGATATAATACAAGTAGGAAAAAGAAAATTTGCAAAAATAATAATTAACAAGTAATTATAAGCCCTCCTTACATAATATAGTAAGGGGGGCTTTTTATGAAAAAAATATTAGTTCAAAGAAGAAAACAAAAAATTAAAAAGAATATAATAATGTTTATAATAATTTTTTTAGTATCGACATTAATAGGAACATTTATATACATAGATAATAAATTAAGACCAACTATTACTGTTATAGCAGAAACAAAAGCAGAAGAACTTGCTAATAAATCTATAAATAAAGCTGTTGCAAGTGTTATAGATAACAGTGTTAAGTATGAAGATTTAATAAATGTAAAGACTGGAGAAAGCGGAAAGATAACAATGATGCAAGCAAATTCTATCGCTATGAATGAAATAGCTTCACAAGTTGCACTAGAAATACAGTCAGAAATGAAAAAAATTAAAACTACGTCAACATACATACCTATAGGAACTGCATTAGGAAGTCCACTTTTAGCAAAATATGGGCCTAAAATAAAAGTATCTATAGAACCTATAGGAAATGTATATGTAGACTTTGGGACTGATTTTGAGTCTTCAGGAATAAATCAAACAAGGCATAGAATTTACTTAAAAGCAAAAACACAAGTAAAAGTAGTAGTACCACTTACAACGTCTACTAAAGAAGTTAAAACTCAAATTCCTATATGTGAAACTGTAATTGTAGGTGATGTTCCACAAAGCTATGTAAATGTTCCAGAAAAAGATATAGTTAATGTTATTCCTAATAAAAATATAAATAAATCAAACTAAAAGAGGGAGATTATTCTCCCTCTAACATCCAACCTATATAGACTCCATATCCAGTAGCAGGATTATTTTCAATTGCATGTGATACTGCACCTATGATTTTATCATCTTGGACTATTGGAGTACCACTCATACCTTGAACTATACCTCCAGTTAACTGTAATAGTTCTTTATCTATAATTTCTATTTTAAAAGTTTTAGACTCAGGATTTCTTTGTTTCTTTATATTTAATATATTAATTTCATATTCTCTAGGTTCTCCATTTGAAGTTTGCAAAAGAATTGAAGCTTTTCCGGTTTTAACCTCTCCTAATTGAGCAATTTTATATTGTTTAAATTTAGATAAATCTAATTTATGGATGGTTCCTTTTATTCCAAAACTAGAGTTATCTTTAAAATCTCCTATAAATTCATTTTTTTCACCATTGATGCAACCTACTGTTCCTTTATATGATTTATCTATTGTTAAATTAGATGTTGAAGAGATATATCCATTTTTAATAGGTAAATTTTTATTAAATCCAACACTTATGGGATGAGCAACTGCTCCAAAATTATTATTCTGTGGATTTACATATGTTAAAGTAGCAAATCCAGATACTATATTATTGAAATTTATTTTTTCTAAAATTTCTTTATTAGTATCAATATCTATTTTTTCATTATTTCTTAATACTTGAACCTTGATATTTTCATTTTCTGATAATGTATTTAGCAAACTAGAAAAATCTGAATAATTTTTTATCTCATTATTATTTATTGATACTAATGAATCTCCTATTTTAAATGAAGAATCAGTAAAATTATTTCTAACCATAAGATATTGCAATTCAGCATCTATTTGCGTTATATTACCAATAGGTATTAAATAATTAGAATCATTTTTTGTTGTAGGTTCTGAATAAATAAATCCTATTGACAGAAAATATATTAAAAATGTTGTTAAAAAACATTTTTTAAGATTCATTAAAACACCTTCTTTCTGATAGAGTCTTTGATGATTAATGGTGCTTCTTTAATATTAGATTGTGCAGGATAAAAATTTTAATCCGTAGAAAACAGACACAATAAAACCATTGTTTTCAAAATATAAAAATAATCACCTAAAATTAAGTATTTTAGGTGATTTAAATTTTTTTATATTTTTTTACTTTTTTTCTTTTTTTTACTTTAGATTTTGATCGAGACCCACCTGTGGCTGGAACGGGAGGAACAAAGGTAATTTCTTCAGAAGAATTAGAATCTGAATCTGGAGTACAGCCTTCTTTAACTGCAGCTATTAGCGCAAGTTCATCTGAAAAAGTAGCAAAAAAACTGGCAAGTATATTTAAATCAGTTGCATCAACTTCTTCTGCAACAGCTATAGCTAAACTAGATGCTAAAACTATATAATCTACATACCCAAACCGACAAAGTCTTGGCTTATCATTGTTGCCTCTATTTACTTTAGACATATTAACCTCCAAAATACGTATATATAAAATATATATGAGACTATTTAAATACAAACAACTATAAAATAAATTAATTGTAATTATCATTAATTTACATAAAAACAAAGCCTATTGTTTAAATTATATATATACTTTAATAGAGAGGAGATAGACATGAAGAATTATAGACTTTTTATAGTTTCTATAATAGCTATAGGTGTCATATTTATAGGAACATCAAACCCTGCAAAAAATTTATATAAATCTACTAATTTTATAAGTAAAAACAATATAACTGAAAAAGAAAATAAAAAAGAAGATGAAAATAAAAGAGTTAAAAAGAATAGTGAATACACAATATGTATAGACCCAGGGCATCAAGAAAAAGGAGATCCTAATTTAGAGCCAGTGGCACCTGGATCAAGTTCTAAAAAAGCTAGAGTTTCATCCGGAGCAACTGGAATAGCAACTAAAAAACCTGAATATAAGCTAAATCTAGAGGCATCAATAGTTTTAAAGCATATTTTAGAGAATAAAGGTTATAATGTTGTAATGACAAGAGAGCGCCATGATGTAAATATAAGTAATGCAGAAAGAGCTATATTAGCTAATAATAAAAATGCAGATATGGTTATAAGAGTTCACGCAGATAGTTTAGATAATTCTGGAAAAACTGGTGCATCTATTTTGATTCCTCAAAAAGATGGACAATACACATCTAAAATTTTTGAAGATAGTAATAAGTGTGCATTATATATAAAAAATGCATTAGTGAAAGAAAACATACAGGTAAATGGAATATTTGAAAGAAATGATTTAACTGGATTTAATTGGTCTAAAGTTCCTGTAGTACTGATAGAAATGGGATTTATGAGCAATTATAATGAAGACTTAATGATGTCTAACCCTGAATATCAAAGAAAAATGATGCAAAGTGTAGCAGATGGATTAGAAACATACTTAAAAGATACAGAAAATAAGAATTAAAAATAAATATAAAGGTTAACAAATATTAAAAAAAGTAATATATTGTTAATATCGAAATAAAATTTAGGTTGTAAATTCAACTATCAGGTGATTACGATGAGAAAAAGAATAGAAAATGTTTATGGAAAAGCTCTAACAGGAACTTTTAAAGTAGTAAATCCCGTAAAAAAAAGTATAATAACTACAGATTGTGAAGTTCACATTTTTATACAAACAAATGCATTAGAAATATTGAAAAATGAAGGACACATTACACAATATAAATTTTTTAAAGCATATTTGCCTCAAATAAACAAAGGCTTAATATGGGCAGATCAGGATTTTAAAAGTTATCATCACTTTTACAATCCATATGTAAAAAGAGGAAAGTTTGGATATGAAGAAAATGCATTTACTTTAATAAATAAGTATTATAATAAAGCTTTAAAGTTTTTTGCTTTAGATAAATTTGAACTTAGCTTATTTTATTTTGGAGCATCATGCCATGTACTTCAAGATTTAACTATACCTCAACATGCTAAAGGGAAGCTTTTAGACAATCATAGGCAATTTGAAGTGTATATAAAAAATAATTATATGTCTATACCAAGATTAAGAGCAAAAGATGGAATGATTCAAAAAAATAGTGTAGAAGAATATATCAATTATAATGCGACACAAGCTATGAACTATGATAAAATGTATGAAAATGTAAATGATTTAAAAAATAAGTTTTATATGTTATCAACTAAATGCTTACCATTAGCGCAAAAAACAACAGCTGGATTTTTGACAATGTTTTTTGATGATATATTTAGCAATGAATAAAGCCCTCTTGTAAGAGGGCTTTATTCATTGCTAAATATATGGTAAAATACATGAAAATATTTGTATTACTTGATTAGATTAAGAAAAGAAGATATTATGTTATAGATAATAAAATTAGAAGAGGTGTTTAGATGCTAGTTGTTGAAAATGTTAGCCATGGATTTGGTGGAAGAACTATACTTGAAAATGTGTCGTTTAGACTTAGAAAGGGCGAACACATTGCTCTTATAGGAGCGAATGGAGAAGGAAAATCTACATTTTTAAATATAATAACAAAAAAACTTATGCCAGATGCTGGAAATATAAAATGGTCATCGAGGGTAACGGTAGGGTACTTAGACCAACATACAGTATTAACAAAAGGAAAATCAATAAGAGAAGTTTTAAGAGATGCTTTTAAACCTATGTTTGACTTAGAACAAGAAATGATATCTATGTATGATAAAATGGGTGAAGCTGACGAAGATGAAATGACAAAGTTAATGGAAGGTACTGCAGAAATTCAAACTATTTTAGAAAATAGTGGTTTTTATATGATTGATGCAAAAATACAAGAAATTGCTAATGGATTAGGTCTTGGGGAAATAGGTTTAGATAAAGATGTAACTGATTTAAGTGGAGGTCAAAGAACTAAGGTTTTACTGACAAAACTACTTTTAGAGAACCCTGTAATACTTATATTAGACGAGCCTACTAACTATTTAGACGTAGAACATATAGCTTGGTTAACAAGATATTTACAAGAATATGAAAATAGTTTTATATTAGTATCACACGATGTACCGTTTATAAATGACACATGTAATGTAATTTACCATATGGAAAATGGAGAACTTAATAGATACAAAGGAAACTATGATGAGTTCGAAAGACTTAGAGATATAAAGAAAAGACAAGAAGAACAAGCTTATGAAAAGCAAATAGAAGAAAGAAAGAGATTAGAAGACTTTGTTGCTAGAAATAAGGCTAGAGTTGCAACTCGTGGTATGGCAAATAGTAGACAAAAACAACTTGATAAAATGGAAATTTTAGAAAGACCAAAGGAGAAGATAAAGCCTACATTCAAGTTTAACGAGTCAAGAGCTTCTAGTAGATTTGTATTCACAACTGAAGATTTAGTATTAGGGTATGATGAAGCACTAACAAAACCTCTTAACTTTACATTAGAGAGAAATCAAAAGATTGCTTTAAGAGGTATGAATGGTATAGGAAAGTCTACTCTTTTAAAAACTCTTTTAGGAATAATAAAGCCTTTTGATGGAAAAGTTGAGTTAGGTGATTATCTAGAAGTTGGATATTTTGAGCAAGAAAGTTCAAGAGAAAATAGTAACACTCCAATGGATGAAATATGGGCAGAATACCCAGGTCTTACTAATTTTGAAGTGAGACAATCATTATCTAAGTGTGGACTTACAAACGATCATATAACAAGCCAAATGAGAGTTTTAAGTGGAGGAGAAGCAGCTAAAGTAAGGTTATGTAAGTTAATGTTAAAGCAAATAAACTTTTTAGTTTTAGATGAGCCTACAAATCATTTAGATGTAGAAGCTAAAGATGAACTAAAAAAAGCTATAAGAGAATTTAAAGGAACTGTACTTTTAGTATCGCATGAGCCTGAATTCTATGAAGATATAGTAGATGATGTATGGAATATAGAGGATTTCACAACTAAAATAGTATAATATAGGGTAATAATATGAATAGAATTTTAAGTTTTTTAATATCACTGGTATTAAGCTTATTTATAATAACTTCAGTTATTAGTTTTACTGTTAAATTTAAACAAATATATTATTTTGATATAAACTATTTGAATATTCCTATATTAAGTGATATGAATGAAGAAGAGATAAAGCTAAATTATGATTACTTAATAGACTATAATACTAGTAATGAAAAAATGAATTTTAAATTGCCGACATTAGAGTCATCGACACAAGGTACAATTCACTTTGAAGAAGTTCGAAATATATTTCAAAACTTAGCTATAATAAATAAAATAACTTTAATATTAGTTGTGATAGGCGCATATATATGTTTTAAATGCAAAAACTTAGATATATTAAAATATAGTGCATGGACATTGATAACACTGCCTATTTTAATAGCTATCCCAATTATTATAAATTTTGAAAAAAGTTTTGAGATGTTTCATAAATTATTTTTCAATAATGATTATTGGATATTTGACTCGACAATAGATCCCGTAATAAATATGTTACCTGCAGAATTTTTCCTTCATGAAGGAATTTTGATATTAGGAATTATATTTTCTATAAGTATATTAATGTTATTTATTTATAAAAAAACAATAAAAAATTTGCGTCGCTCATGTCGCTAAGAATCTTATAGAAAGTATATTAAAAAAGTACTTCTTAAGTGTAAAAAGGAGTGGTAGTTACCACTCCTTTAAAAATATATTTACTTAGGTTACTTTTTACCTAAGTTTAGTATATCTCCTATTTTGCTCATTATGTAATCATGACTTTTCTTGTTGTGAGGAACTAGACAAGAAGAACAATCCTTTATTCCATCATCTGTGTATTTAAAGTTACCACCACATTCATCTTTTAAAGCATATAAAGGACAATAGCAAAATAGACAATTGAAATTATCGGGATTACTTACTTTATGACAAGGAAAGTATTCACATTTATCATTTCTAAAAAATTTATAATTCTCAGACATACTTGTACCTCCTAATTATTTAGAGTTTTAATATAATTATACTAAAAAATTACAATAGTGGTATAATAAAAAAAAGTACATTAAATGAGGTGTTTCAATGGATAAAATAGTAGAAAAAGCATTGTTAGTAGGATTAAATATAACTACTAATGTAAAGAAAGTTGATGATATAGATATTAATGAATCTATGGAAGAATTAAAAGAACTTGCAAAAGCTGCTGGAGCAGAAGTTGTAGGGAGTATAATTCAAAATAGACCAGCTAGAGAGGCTGCTTTTTATATAGGAAAAGGAAAAGTAGAAGAGATAAGAGCTTATTGTGAATCTCTAGATGCTACAGTTGTTATATTCAATGATGAATTATCTGGAGCCCAAATAAGAAATATAGAAGAATTAGTTCAGAGAAAAGTAATAGACAGAACAACTTTAATATTGGATATATTTGCACAAAGAGCTTTAAGTAAAGAAGGTAAATTACAAGTTGAGTTGGCTCAGTTAAAATACAGAATGCCTAGACTGTATGGTATGGGTGGAGAAATGAGTAGAACTGGTGCAGGTATTGGAACAAGAGGGCCAGGAGAACAAAAATTAGAAGTTGATAAAAGACATATCTTAAATAAAATGGCAGATATAAGGCAAGAACTTAGAGATGTTAAGAAAAACAGAGATACGCAAAGGGCACAAAGATTAAAGTCTAATATACCTATTGTTGCATTAGTAGGATATACAAATGCAGGGAAATCTACACTGCTAAATGAGCTTATCAAAACACATAAAGATTATAGTGTTGAAAAAGAAGTTTTATCAAAAGATATGCTATTTGCAACTTTAGATGTAACTCTAAGAAAAGCATTACTTCCTAATAAAAGAGAATTTTTAGTTGTAGATACAGTAGGATTCGTAAGTAAATTACCACATGATTTAGTTGAAGCATTTAAAGCTACATTAGAAGAAGTACATTATGCAGACTTAATAGTGCATGTAGTAGATGCTACTAACGATAGTTTTGAAATACAAGAAAATACAACTAAAAATGTTTTAAAAGAATTAGATGCAAATGATAAGCCAACAATAATGGCCTATAATAAAATTGATAAATTAGACCTTGATATTTATCCTAAAAATCAAGAAAATACAGTATATATATCTGCTAAGCAAGGTATTAATATGGATAAATTGATAGATATGATACAAAATGCCTTAATGGAAAATACGTATAAAGTAAACTTATTGCTTCCATATGATAAAGGTGACATATTTAATAAATTAAAAAATAAATACAATATTGAAAAATTTGAGTATGTGGAAAATGGAATAGAGTTAACTGTCGACTTAGATGAAGAAGATTACAATATTTATAAAAGCTATATAATAAATGAGTAGGTAGTTATATGAATATATCTTGGGATAATATAGAAAATTTAGAAGATCACTTTATAACGTATCTTCTATACAAAGAATCTAAGACAGTATCTCAAATAAGTAAGATAAGAAATATTGAAGTTCAAGAAATAAATGAACAATTAATAAAGGCAAAAATAGAAATAAAATCTTTAATGAAAAGTAAAATAGAATCATCTAAAGATATTTTGGATAAGTTTTTAGAGCTAGGTAAGGATGAAAGAATAGACTTGATGAATTCTTTAAATGATGAAAAATTATTAGATTTTAAGAGAAAAATATACAAAAGAATTATGACAGAGAAAAATGCAGAAGATCTTATGATTTTAATATGGGCAACTGGGGAATTGAATGATGAAAGATTTTTAAAAATTCTACATCAGTTTACAAATCATAGACATTCTGATGTAAGAAGAATAACATATTCAGCTCTTAGAAAAATATCATCTGTAGATAGTAGGGAAATTTTTCATAAAGGGCTTTATGATTCGAATGCTCAAACCAGACAATACTGCGCTAAGGCACTTGCTAATGTAGGAAATGAAGAGAGTTTATGTATTTTACAAAAGCTCAAAGATAAAAATAATTTTGAAAAAAATTATGTAATTAGAGCGTATGAAGACACTATAAATCAATTAGAAAAAACTCCTCAATAGATAACATAAACAATATAAATTTAACATATAATGGAGTAACAAAAGAAATTACTAAAGTAGTGTAACTCCACATCTTGGTGTGAAAATATGGTTTAGTAGGGGGAGTCTAATTATGATACTAAGACGTTGTGCAGGTGGTATAGTATTTTATGCAAACAAAGTATTAATAGTAAAAAACGACAAAGGTGAATGGACTATTCCTAAAGGAAAAATAAGCGAGAATGATATCGCTAGTGAAGTAGCTCCACAAAAGGTTAAAGACGAAGTTGAGGTTGAGGCTAAAGTACTAGATATGGCAGGAGATACTATGTATGAATTTTACTCAAAAACTAGACATCAAAAAGTATGTAACGCTATAATGTGGTACATAATGGAGAGCGACAACACTGAGTACAACATTAATGATGAAGATATTACAGAAGCTGGTTTTTTTAAGGTTAAAGATGCTTTAGATATGTTAGCTCATAACAAAGAAAAATCTCTTGTAGAAATTTCTTACAGAAAATTTAAAGATTTAAAAAAGAATAGTACGAATAATTAAAGGTTTAATTATTCGTACTTAAATTATAGAACAGGGCATTTGCCTTGTTCTATTTATGTATACTATAATTAGTACATAAACAAGCTAAGGAGGAAGTAGATGTATAAAACACTGCATGAATTTGGTACGGATGAAATCACAATAGAGAAATCTACATTTATTGGATATGCTAAGCCTATAAAAACAGAAGAAGAAGCTGTTGAATTTATAAATGAAATAAAGAAAAAACATAAAGATGCAAGACATAATGTTTGGGCATATACTGTAGGGAAAAGCATGAATATACAAAGATATAGTGACGATGGCGAGCCACAGGGAACCGCAGGTATACCTACATTAGAAGTTATAAAAAAAGAAGATTTGAGAGATGTTGTAGTTGTTGTGACTAGATACTTTGGAGGAATAAAGTTAGGGGCAGGAGGACTTGTTAGAGCATATACAAAAGGTGCTAAAATAGGTCTTGAAGCAGGAAAAATAATAGAAAAAATAATGTATCAAGAAGTTAAAATAAAAATAGATTATAATCAACTTGGCAAAGTCCAAAATGAAATAATGAATATGGGATACTTTATAAAAGACACTATTTACGAAGATAATGTAGAGATAATAGTATATTCAAGAGCAAATGAAAAAGAAGCTATTATAGAAAGAATTAATGATATAACAAGTGCTACAGCACAGATAAATCTAGGAGAAGAGTTCTATTTATCAGAAAAAGATGGACAAGTGGTAGTATAAAAAATAATGCCCAAAGTTAATTTTATAAAAATTAAACCTTGGGCTATTTTGTTATTTTTCACATTTATTTTTATTTGGATTAAAAATACCTTTTTTAACTTCTAAAACTCCTATTACAAGTAAAAAAACTCCAAAAACTTTTTTTAAAACTTCTGATGATAGGTATGTTGCTAGAAAAGATCCAAATATAGCTCCTAAAATACCAAATGAGGCTATTGGTATTACTAATTTTAAAATAACCTTTTTATTTTTTATATGTATCAATAAAGCGAATATAGTCATAGGTATGGATGAAAGTAAATTTATACTTTGAGCTATTTTAGGATCAATATTTGCAAATAATATTAATGCAGGAATTAATATTGTACCTCCACCCATACCCATACCACCTATTATTCCAGAAAAAAATCCAAGTAAAACAAGAAACATTAAAACACCATCCTTAATGCAGCTATGATCATTATAGATCCAAAAGATATTCTTAAAAATCTTCCAGTCAATTTACAAAGTATTTTAGCGCCAACAATACCTCCAACAATACTTCCTATAGCTACTTTAAGCGTTGTATTTAAATCATACGTACCTTGAGAAACATATATAAATGAACTTGTAGTTGTTAGAAACAATATTATTGCAAGTGCTGTAGCGTGAGACTTATGTTCTTCTACTTTTAAAATGTTATTTAAAATAGGAACTAAAAGCGTTCCACCACCAGACCCAAAAACGCCATTTATAAAGCCTGTGATTAAACCTATAAATGAATTTTTAATATTGAAATTTAAAAATTTTTTTTCCATAATATCACCTTCTTGAATTATTTTTAACATAAAGCATAAATTATATTTAATTAAAATAAAAATATCTGATATAATTGGGTTATCCATAAAATGTAAGGAGGAAGTGTAATGACAGATATAAATTTTAAAATAGATAAAACAGTAGATTGGTTAAGAGAAAAAGTAAAAGAATCAAATACTAATGGTTTAATAGTAGGTGTGTCTGGAGGTATAGATTCTGCAGTAGTTGCTTACCTTATAAAAAAAGCTTTTCCAAAAGATTCAATGGGTGTAATTATGAGTATAAAAAGTAATCCTCAAGATAGATTAGATGCACTTAAAGTAATAGATGGTTGTGAAATAGAACATTTAGATTTAGATTTAACTGATGAACAAGTTGGAATATACAATAAAGTTACTGATGGTTTAAAAAATAAGGGGCTTTATAAAGAAAAAAATGATAGAATGAGTGATGCTAACTTAAGAGCTAGAATAAGAATGAGTACAGTATATACAGTTGCAAATAATTTAGGTTATTTAGTTGTGGGAACTGATAATGCAGCAGAAATTCACACAGGTTATTTCACTAAGTATGGAGATGGAGGCGTTGATTTAGTTCCTCTAGCAAACCTAACGAAAAGAGAAGTATATGAGTGGGCAAAAGCTTTAGGTGTTCATGATGACATTATAAATAAAGCTCCATCAGCTGGGCTTTGGGAAGGTCAAACTGATGAAAATGAAATGGGTACAACTTATGACATGATAGATGCTGTTGTAAAAGGAGAAATGAAAAAGGTTCCTCAAAAAGACCAAGATATAATAGCAAGACTTCATAGAATTAGTGAACATAAAAGACATACAGCAGCAGCACCGCCTAAGTTCTAATTTACTAAATTAATGTTTTATGCTAAAATTACGGTGTATATATAGTATAACTTACAAAATATTCATATATTAAAGTTATATTACGTATTAAATATCCTTATATAAAATATAAGCATAACGCAACTTTATTTTAATTTACATAGCAAGGAGTGGAATTATGGGACGTATAGGAAACATAATCAACAAAAAAGGTAAACAAGACGCTAAGAGAGCAAAAATATTTACAAAACATGCAAGAGCTATAGCGGTTGCAGCTAAAGAAGGTGGAGGAAATCCGGAATACAATGCAACACTAAAAGCAGCAATAGATAAAGCTAAAGCAGACAATATGCCTAATGATAATATAGATAGAGCTATAGCTAAAGGTGCTGGTGGTGGAGCCAACGAAAACTTTGAAACTATAGTTTATGAAGGGTACGGACCAGGCGGAGTTGCAGTAATAGTAGAAACTTTAACTGACAACAAAAACAGAACGGCAGGAAATGTTAGATATTACTTCGATAAAAATGGTGGAAACTTAGGAACTAGTGGATGTGTTTCATTTATGTTTGATAGAAAAGGTCAAATATTAATAGAAGCAACTGATGATGTATCTGAAGAAGAGTTAATGGATGTAGCATTAGAAGCTGGAGCTGAAGATTTAATAGTTGAAGAAGATGGGTTTGAAGTAGTAACTTCTCCAGAAGACTTCCAAGCTGTTAGAGACGAATTAGAAGCTAAAGGATATAACTTTATATCAGCAGAAGTTAAATTATTACCACAAACAACTACTAAATTAACAGAAGAAGAGCAATTAAAGTTCATGAATAGATTAGTAGATATGCTAGAAGATGATGATGATGTTCAAAATATAGCTCATAACTGGGAGATAGAAGAATAATAAAAAAAAGGAGATATAAATATCTCCTTTTTTTATTATTTACATTTAAAACTTGAACAACTTGTTTCAGAGTAAAGATTAGGTCTACCAGTATCAGGACAGACATCAATAGATTCTAAAGTACACAGGTTGTTTGAATTATGTGAACAAGTGTCTACTTTACAGAAAAGGCAAGAGCAAGCTCCCCTACCGTTAGTATTGTTAGTAAGCTCACTATAAACTGCATTTTCTAAAAATGATGCACATGCTGTATGTTCTTTTGTTTGAGCTGAACTTCCTTGAATATTAACTCTATCTGCATAACATAAACCTTTACTATTATGAGAACAGTTATTAACACTACATTTAATTTTATCCATAATAAATCCTCCTAAAATAGTATTTATTAAAATTATCTCCAAAAGGATTTATAGATATACTTTATAAAAAAAGGCAATATAAACTTTCAAAGTCACATAACTAATTATTTGAATCAAATAATTTATTGAAGTTTGATATATTCATTAGTATTTTTGAGATTAAGATTGAACTTTCTGGATAAGTTTTTAGTTTAGGTATTAAATCATATAAGCCTGATTCAAAGCTCTTGAAGTCAAAATTATATCCATTTTCTAAATAATATTCAAAATTTTTCACATAATCTCTAATAGATAAAAATTCGTATAAATTTAGCTCTGCAAATATAGTAGCTTTATGAGCAGGATGTTTTAATAATAAAACTTTTTGCTTAAATTCAATAAATTCAATTCTTGATAGTAATTCATTATCGATACTCAATCTTTTCACCTCCATCAAAAATCATATTTATAAAGTATAATATGAAAATTTATCAATAAATGAGACTAGGGAGAGAAAAATATTTAAAATAAAATATGATAATAAATGTAAAAAATGTATAAAAACTAAACAATTGGAAAAAATATCCGATATAAGGAGGTTGTTTTTAATGTTCGAAAAGAAAAAAGAATTTCCTTGGCGAATACCAATTGTTATAATTTTAGGCATAGTAGTTCTCGCTGGAGGGATTTATGTAGGATTTAAATCAACAAATGAAGATATTTCTAAAAAGAGCAATTCAGAGCAAAAGAAAGAAGAGACAACAGCTAAAGAAATTTTTAATTTAAGTGAAGATTGTGAAATTTGGGTAGAAAAGACACTTGAAGACGGCACACCTAGCAAAGAAGCTCCAATAATGATCGGTACGATACCGAAAGATTTAGTTGGAAAATCAAAAGAAGATATAACTAAGTACTTATCAACTAAATATCCTAATAGAAGCATAAAAAAACTAGATACATATGAAATTACTTTACAAGAAAGAGAAACATTTAATGATGCTAGTAAGGCTAATCAATTTGCTATAGTTGATAATAAAGGTTTATTAAATGTTTACAAGTACAATGAAAAAGGCGATAGAGAATTTATAGAAAATACAGAAATTGAAACGGAGTCTTTACCTAAAAAAGTTCAAGAAGAAGTTAAATCCGGAATATTTGCAAAATCGCAAGATGAAATTTATTCAAAATTAGAAGACTTTGGAAGTTGAAAAAATATAAACTCATAACCAATACTACAAAGAGATGAAAGGGAAACTTTTCATCTCTTTATAGTTTATAGCTAAATATGTTATTATATATTAATATAGAACGTAAGTTTCGTAAAAAGGAGTTATTTCAAAATATGATTATTTTAGGTATAGATCCAGGAATTGCTATTGTTGGTTATGGAATTATAGAATATAAAAATAATAAGTTCAGAGTTATTGACTATGGAGCGGTTACTACTCCAGCACACATGGATATATTAAGAAGATTAGAGCTTGTATATAAAGGAATAGATATGCTTATAAAAAATTATAATATTGACGAAGTTGGAATTGAAGAGTTGTTCTTTAATAAAAATGTAAAAACAGCTATAACTGTAGCACAAGCGAGAGGAGTTACAATGCTTGCCTGTGCACATAACAATATACCTGTATATGAATATACTCCTCTTCAAGTTAAACAAGGAGTAGTTGGATACGGTAGGGCTCAGAAAGCTCAAGTCCAACAAATGGTTAAGTCATTTTTAAACTTAAAGGCTATACCAAAACCAGATGATGTAGCAGATGCATTAGCAGTTGCAATATGCCATTGTCATTCAAATAAATTAGAAAAAACATTAAAGAACATAGGGGGGCAATATGTATAGTTATATAAAAGGTAAAATAGAAGAAATAAACTTAGATAGTTTAGTAATAGAGGCGAATTACATTGGATATAAAGTAAATGTATCAGCAAATACTTTGGCAGATGTAAAATTAGGAAAAGAATGTAAAATTCATACTAAGCTAATTGTTAGAGAAGATGACATGAGTTTATGTGGGTTTTCAACAAAAGAAGAATTAAAAATGTTTGAGTTATTAAATTCAGTTTCTAAAATAGGACCTAAGGTAGCTTTAGGAATTTTATCTTTTGCTACACCGAAACAAATAGGTGCATATATAGTTAGTGAAGATGTAGCTAAAATGTCAAAGGCCCCAGGGGTTGGAAAAAAAACTGCTGAAAGAATTATATTAGAACTAAAAGATAAAATTGATAAAAATAACATAGAGTTTGAGCCTACACTTCTTAGCCAAATGCCAATAGCTATATCACAAGATGAAGCAGTTGATGCACTTATTGCATTAGGTTATTCATCTCAAGAATCTAAAGATGCAGTTGATAAATGTAAAAAAGATGGAATGAATACAGAGGATATAATAAAAAAATCGTTAAGTTATATTATGAGTAAATCTCTTAGATAGAGGGGGAAATTTGAAATATGTTTGAAGATGAAAATAGAATTATAACATCATCGATGCAAAATGAAGATGTAGACATAGAAAATAATTTAAGGCCAAAGAGTCTAGATGATTATTTAGGTCAAAATAAGGCAAAGGAATTATTAAAAATATTTATAGAGGCAGCAAAAGCTAGGAATGAGCAGTTGGACCATGTTTTACTGTATGGACCACCAGGTCTTGGAAAAACAACACTTGCATCTATAATAGCTAGTGAGATGGGGGTTAATCTTAGAATAACGTCAGGACCTGCAATAGAAAGAGCTGGAGATTTAGCAGCTATACTTACAAACTTAAATGAAAATGATGTTTTATTTATAGATGAGGTTCATAGAATAAGTAGAACAGTTGAAGAAGTTTTATACTCTGCAATGGAAGATTATTGTTTAGATATAATTATAGGTAAAGGTCCATCTGCAAGAAGTATACGACTTGATTTGCCTAAATTCACATTAATTGGAGCGACTACAAAAGCAGGTATGCTAACTAATCCATTAAGAGATAGATTTGGGGTTATATGTAAACTAGATTATTATACAGTTGAAGAACTTGCTCAAATCGTAATAAGGTCATCTTCTATTTTAGGAGCTGAAATTCAAATAGGAGGAGCAACAGAGATTGCAAGAAGATCTAGAGGAACTCCAAGAATTGCAAATAGATTGTTAAAAAGAGTTAGAGACTATGCACAAGTTAGAGCAGATGGGAATATAACTGATGAAGTTGCAAATGACGCTTTAGAATTATTAGGAGTAGATAGTTTAGGACTTGACTATGTTGATGAAAAATTACTGTGTACAATAATTGAAAAGTTTAAGGGAGGACCAGTAGGATTGGATACATTGGCAGCATCTATTGGCGAAGACAGAAACACTATTGAGGATGTATATGAGCCATATTTACTTCAATTAGGATTTATAAATAGAGGGCCTAGAGGAAGAATTGCTATGCCGCTTGCATATGAACACTTAAATATTCCATATCCAAAAGAAAAATAGAAAAAAATAATTTATATAGTATTTAATAATAGGATTAATGATAGAAAAAAATTATTTTTTTTGTTATGATGTAATTTGTACTAAAAAATAGAAAGGACGTTAAAATTGAAAACAAGTGATTTTTACTTTGACCTACCAGAAGAATTAATAGCTCAAACACCGTTACAAGATAGATCAAACTCTAGACTTATGATTTTAGATAGAAAAACGGGAGACGTTGAGCACAAAATATTTAAAGATGTTATAGATTATTTAAATCCAGGAGACTGTTTAGTTCTTAATAATACTAGAGTTATACCAGCTAGACTTATAGGAGAAAAAGTTGATACTGGAGGTAAAATAGAATTTCTTTTATTAAAAAGAACAGAAAAAGATGTATGGCAAGCTTTAGTAAAACCAGGAAAAAGAGCTAAAGTAGGAACGAAATTTTCTTTCGGAAATGGAAAACTTATAGGAGAGGTTGTAGGCCTTGCAGAGGAAGGCTCTAGATTAGTTAAATTTTACTATGAAGGAATATTTGAAGAAGTACTAGATGAATTAGGAAATATGCCGCTACCTCCATATATAACAGAAAGATTAGAAGAAAGAGAAAGATATCAAACTGTATATTCAAAACATAATGGATCTGCAGCTGCGCCTACAGCAGGGCTTCATTTTACTAATGAATTGCTTGAAAGTATAAAAGCAAAAGGAGTAGATATAGCTTTTGTAACATTACATGTAGGGCTTGGAACTTTTAGACCTGTAAAAGTTGATGATGTGTTAGAACATGAAATGCACTCTGAATATTATATAGTGGATAAAGAAGCTTCTGAAAAAATAAATAAAGCGAAAAAGAATGGAAATAAAGTTATATGCGTTGGAACTACTAGTTGTAGAACTGTAGAATCAGCAAGCAACGAAAATGGAGAAATTATAGAGTCTAGTGGATGGACTAATATATTTATATATCCAGGATATAAATTTAAGATAGTAGATAGACTAATAACGAATTTCCATTTACCAGAATCAACTTTAATAATGTTAGTAAGTGCATTGGTTTCAAAAGACGCTGTTTTAAATGCATACAACACAGCAGTTAAAGAAAAATACAGATTCTTTAGTTTTGGAGATGCGATGATAATTAAATAAATTATCGAGGGGGGATAATATGAAAAAACTAGCTGAAAAAAGTTTAGCACTTAAAATTGCATATATATTTGAATCACTACTAGCCATGGTTGTGCTGCTTGCAGTATTTCTAGGAACAATAGATGTGTTAAGAATGATATGGCATTCTTATATTGTGGAATACCAAACTCCAGTACAATATGCTCAATTTAATGATTTGTTAGGACAAATATTACTTTTAGTTATAGGTGTAGAGTTAGTAGTAATGTTGTCATTACATATCCCAGGGGCACTAATTGAAGTCCTATTGTATGCAATAGCTAGAAAATTACTGTTATTGCCTAAGAGTGAGGGTATGTTAGAATTATTACTTGGAATTATGGCTATAGCTGGGTTATTTGCAATAAGAAAGTATTTGCTAACTGATGATAATAGCACAATGAATGTAACCAGTATTCACTATGAAGAATGCGAAGATGGAGACTGTGAGTGCCATAAACGAAACTTAGAAAAAGTTTTAGAAAATGAAAATAAACAATAGATAAATAAGGAGAGTTATAATGAGTGCAGTAAGATATGAACTTATAAAAACTTGTAAGCAAAGTGGAGCAAGATTAGGAAGATTACATACTCCTCATGGAGTAATAGAAACACCGATATTTATGCCAGTTGGGACTCAAGCAACTGTAAAATCGATGACACCAGAAGAATTAAAAGAAATAGGTTCTCAAATTATTTTAAGTAACACGTATCACCTATATATGAGACCTGGACATGATTTAGTTAAAGAAGCTGGAGGGCTTCATAAATTTATGAACTGGGATAAGCCTATTCTTACTGATAGTGGAGGATTCCAAGTATTTAGTTTAGGGCCACTTAGAAAGATAACTGAAGAAGGTGTTCACTTTAGATCTCACATAGATGGATCAAAACATTTTATAAGTCCAGAAAAAGCTATGGAAATACAAAATGCATTAGGGTCAGATATAATGATGGCATTTGATGAGTGTGCTCCATATCCAGCTGATAGAGATTATGTGAAAAATTCTTTAGAAAGAACTACTAGATGGTTAGAAAGATGTAAAGAAGCTCATAAAAATACAGAAAATCAAGCTCTATTTGGAATAATCCAAGGAGGAATGTATAAAGATTTAAGAGAACAATCAGCAAGAGAAGTGTTAGCTTTAGACTTACCAGGATATGCTGTTGGAGGATTAAGTGTAGGAGAACCAAAAGATCTTATGTATGAAGTTTTAGATTACACAGTACCTCTAATGCCTGAAGACAAACCAAGATATCTAATGGGAGTAGGCAGTCCTGATGATTTAATCGAAGGGGTTATAAGAGGAATAGACATGTTTGACTGTGTATTACCTACTCGTATAGCTAGAAATGGTACAGCTATGACAAGTGAAGGTAAAGTAGTTGTTAGAAATGCAAAATATGCAAGAGATTTCGGTCCATTAGACCCAAATTGTGATTGCTATTGCTGTAGAAACTATACAAGAGCATATATAAGACATTTAGTTAAAGCTAATGAAATATTAGCTGCTAGACTTATAACTACTCATAACTTACATTTCTTACTAGATTTAATGAAACAGGTAAGACAAGCTATAATGGAAGATAGACTATTAGATTTTAGAAAAGAATTTTTCCAAAAATATGGCTATGAATTATAATTATTTTAAGTTATAATAATTATTATATAAAACTAAATTGAAGAGTTTTGAGAATATATTATAAAAGGAGTGGGATAAATGCCTCAAGCAGTAGTAGGAATACTTATGTGGGTTGTGTTTTTTGCAATTTTTTATTTCTTCTTAATAAGACCACAAAAGAAAAAAGACAAACAACTTAAAGAAATGAGAGAAAGCTTAGAAGTAGGTTCTAAGGTTGTGACAATAGGTGGTATAGTAGCTACTGTAGCTAAAGTTGAAGAAGATGTTGTTATATTAGAAATAGGGCCTAGTAGAACAAAAGTACCATTTGAAAAATGGGCTATAGCTTCTACAGAATCAAAATAAAACGATATTAGTAATTACAAAGCCTTTCCTTGAATATATTTTATATGAGAGGGGAGGTTTTTTTATGGAAAAATCAAATAGCATATTTAAAGGACTAGGATATGCTTACATAATAACATTAATTTGTTTACTAACTTACAATGGACTACTTACTTTTACTAATATGTCAGGAGATAGCATAGCTATGGCGGCTTCTGTTATAACTACAGCTTCTGCTGCATTTGGAGGATTTTATGCATCTAAAAAAATAAAAGAAAAAGGGCTATTATATGGTATATTAGTTGGACTACTTTACATAGTGTGTTTAATGGTAGTTGTATTTTTAGCAAAAGATTCTTTTGTTTTCGAGATTACATCTATATATAAAGTATTATTGACATCACTTGCAGGTGGGATTGGAGGCGTTTTAGGGGTAAACTTTAAATAAATTTCCACTTATGTAAAATTTATGATATAATCAATAAAGGTTTATATAAGGATAGGAGGTAGTTTCAATGGAAAAGAAGCATATAAAAACTTTATCTAAAGCTACTTTAAAAGAAAGTGCGGCAAAAGGTGGATGTGGAGAATGTCAAACATCTTGTCAATCTGCTTGTAAAACTTCTTGTACAGTTGCAAATCAAGAGTGCGAAAGATAGTAAATATATTAAAAAAGAAAAAGCAGCTAATTTAGCTGCTTTTTTTGAGTGAAATTTAATCAATTTGATAGAAAAGATAAATAGTACATAATTACATTTATATGATAATATATAGATATAAACAAACTAGGAGGGACCACAATGGATATGATACATAAATTTTCGATGCACGGATATAATATAGTTTTAGATGTAAATGGTGGAGCTGTTCATGTTGTTGATGAAGTTGCATACAATCTATTAGACCACTATAAAGAGAAATCTCTAGGAGATATAATAAAATTATTAAGTGATACTTATACGGAAGATCAAATAAAAGAAGCTTACAACGAAATAAAAACATTAGAAGAAGAAGGTTTGTTGTACACAGAAGATACATACAATCATCACCCTAATTTTATAGATAGAAAAAAAGTAGTAAAAGCTTTATGCTTACATGTGGCTCATGATTGTAACTTAAAATGTAAGTACTGTTTTGCTGCGCAAGGAGACTTTGGTGGAGCTAAAGAATTAATGAGTTATGAAGTAGGTAAAAAAGCAATAGATTACTTAATAGCTAATTCTGGAAATAGAAGAAACTTAGAAATAGATTTCTTTGGTGGAGAGCCTCTAATGAATTTCGAAGTTGTAAAACAACTTGTTGAATACGGAAGAAGCATAGAAAAAGAAAATAATAAAAATATAAGATTTACAATAACTACAAATGGAATATTATTAGATGATGAAAAAATAGATTACATAAACAAACATATGCATAATGTAGTTTTAAGTTTAGATGGAAGAAAAGATGTTAATGATAGAATGAGACCTACCTTAAATGATAAAGGTAGCTATGATATAATAATGCCTAAGTTTAAAAAATTAGTTGAAAGCAGACCTAAAGATAAATATTACTACATAAGAGGAACTTTCACTAGAGACAATTTAGATTTCTCTGAAGATGTACTTCATTTTGCTGATGAGGGATTTGAATTAACATCTGTAGAGCCTGTTGTAGATGATGAAAGTAATCCGTTTGCACTTAGAGAAGAAGATTTAGAAACAGTATTTAACGAATATGAAAAACTAGCAGTTAAATATTCTGATAGATTATTAAATGGAGACAAGTTTAAGTTCTTCCACTTTATGATAGATTTAAATCAAGGACCTTGTGTAATAAAGAGAATAACTGGATGTGGAGCAGGGAATGAATATTTAGCTATAACTCCTGAGGGAGATATGTATCCATGCCATCAATTTGTTGGAAAAGAAGAATTTAAATTAGCTAATATAAATGATGAAGAAATAGTAATACCTAGAGAATTAACAGATAAATTCAAAAATGCTCATGTGTACAGTAAAGAAGATTGTAAAAAGTGTTGGAATAAATTCTACTGTTCAGGAGGATGTCATGCAAATGCTATGAACTTTAATGGTGATGTGATGAAACCTTATGAACTAGGATGTGAAATGCAAAAGAAACGTACAGAGTGTTCTATAATGATACAAGCAAGATTAATGATAGAAGGGAAATAGTTTAAATGATTAAGGGGTATAAAGGAAATAATCCTGTAATCGATAGTAGTGTTTTTATAGCTGAATCAGCAGATATAATAGGAAATGTTACTATAGGAAAAAATTCTAATGTATGGTATAACGTAGTTATAAGAGGTGACGAAAATAATATAGTTATAGGTGAAAATACTAATATACAGGATGGAACTGTTATACATATAGAGTATAACAAAGAGACTATAATAGGAAATAACGTAACTGTTGGTCACAAAGCTCTTATACACGGATGTACAATAGGAGATAATACTTTAATAGGAATGGGATCTATAATACTAGGTGGTGTTGAAATTGGAGAATACACTTTAGTAGCTGCTGGAAGTCTGATTCCACCTAACAAGAAAATACCATCTGGAGTGCTTGTAAAAGGAGCTCCAGCAAAAGTTGTAAGAGAACTTACAGAAGAAGAAAAACAAAATCTTGTTAATTCTGCATTAAAATATGTAGAAACTGCAAATAATTATAAGTAGAGATGAAAAAAGGGGCAATATAATAATATTGTCCTTTCTTCTCTTATAAAACAAAACTACTTAAACTGAGACTAGGGTGTGAAAAATGAAGGTAAGTTATAGACATTTAAAAAGATATAAAGAAATAGTCCATATACTTTTAAAATATGGATTTAGTATTATTGTTGAGAAACTTAATATAGAAGGAGTAGCTTATAAAATTCCTATAACAAATCCACCAGCAGAAATAAAAAATATGACTACAGGTGAACGATTGAGAAAGACATTTGAAGAATTAGGTCCTACATATGTAAAATTAGGACAGATATTAAGCACTAGAAAAGATTTATTAGATCAAAGTATTATAAGTGAATTGATAAAACTAAGAGATAATGTGGAAGTGTTTGATACTGAAATAGCTATGAGTATATTAAAAGAAGAGCTTAGTATACCCATAGATAAAATTTTCGAAGAGTTTAATGAGACACCTATAGCAGCCGCATCGCTAGGGCAAGTTTATGAAGCAAAATTAATTAGTGGAGAAAATGTAATAGTAAAAATTCAAAGACCTAATGTTGAACAATTGATAAAATCGGACATAGAGATTTTAAAGTCTATTGCATCTGCTCTAACGGACATAAAGAAAGATTTAAATATAGATGCACAAGGTATAGTTGAAGACTTTGAGACTCAAATTTTAAGAGAGTTAGACTATAACTTTGAAGCTATAAATGCTGTTAAATTCCAAAATATGTTTTCAAATACAAATGAAGTTTATATACCTAAAGTGTTTATGGATTATACAACTCAAAAAGTCTTGGTATTAGAAAAAATAGTTGGAGTTAAGCTTAGTGACGTAAATAAAATGAAGAAGTTAGGCTGGGATACGGAAAAAATAAGTGAAATAGGAATTAGATCTTTATTCAAACAAATTTTTGAATATGGATTTTTCCATGCAGATCCACATCCAGGAAATATATTTGTTATAAATGAAAATTGTATAGCGTATATAGATTTTGGTATGATTGGAATTATTGATAAGAAGATGTTAAATACATTAAATTCAATAACACTTGCAGCTGTAGATAGAAATATAGATAGAATAATATACTTACTGATGGAATTGGATGTAATATCTTATGAGACTAACTTAACTGGATTAAGGCAAGATTTACTGTATTTAATGCATTATTATTATGATGTACCAATAGATAAATTAAATCTGGGAGATATATTAAATGAAGTATTTAGATTTTGTAGAACATACAAGGCTGCACTTCCACCTCAATTGGTATTGTTAGGAAAAGCTCTTATTACTTTAGAGGGAACGGCTAGAGAATTAAATCCTAATTTCTCAATAACTGTTGCAGGCAAATCATTTATGAAGTATTACTATTTAAATAGATTAAATCCTGAAAATTTAATAAAAGAATCAAAACAAAGTGCTCAAGAAGCCATTGCAGATATAAGGATAATTCCTAGACAAGTAAAATCTATTTTAAGAAATATAGAAAAAAATAATATTAAAATTCATATTGAAGATGTCAAATTCTCTAAATTAGAAAAAATAATAACAGATTTGGCAACTCAATTGTCTCTAAGTTTAGTTTTAGCGGCACTATTAGTTGGGTCATCTTTAATAATAGCTTCACCAAATGTAAATAGCAGTTGGTGGGTTAAAGTGCTTGCTTTTTCAGGGTTTGTAGTTTCTTTTTTAGTAGGAATACTTTTAGTTGTTAAGATAATAAGATCACAATATATAAAAAAATAGGGGGAGATATACATGTTTAACAAAAAATGGACACTTAAGTACAAAGGCAGCATAAAAGAATATGATTTAGGTAAAAAAATGAAGATTTCCCCGGAAATAGGGCAAATTTTAAAAAATAGAGGTATTAAAAATGAAGAAGATGCTGAAATTTTTATAAATCCGTCATTAGATTACTTAAGAGACCCATTTTTAATGAAAGATATGAAAAAAGCTGTAGATAGAATAAAATATGCTATGGAAAATAATCAAAATATATGGATATATGGAGATTACGACGTTGATGGAGTATCATCTACATCTATATTATGTATATATTTCGACTCTATAGGATACCCAGTTAAATACTATATACCAAATAGATTAGAAGAAGGATACGGTATAAATGAAGATGCAATAAGGATACTGAAGGAACAAGAGTGTGATTTAATAATAAGTGTAGATTGCGGAATAACGTCTGTAAAAGAAGTTGAATTGGCGAATGAATTGGGTATAGATATTATAATAACAGACCATCATGAAGTACAAGATAAAATACCAGATGCGTATGCAGTCATAAATCCTAAACAAAAAGATTGTAACTATCCATTTGATATGTTATGTGGTTGTGGAGTAGCATTCAAAATTATACAAGCATTAACTCCTGAAGATGAGTTTAAAACCTCTATGTACAAGTACCTAGAGATAGTAACTTTAGCAACTATATGTGATATAGTACCTTTGGTGGATGAGAACAGAATAATTGTAAAAAATGGCTTAAAGCTTATGAAAGATGGAGAAAATATAGGTCTAAGAGAACTTATAAATGTTTGTGGCATTGAAACAGATAAAATAGGTTCATCACATATAGGATTTTCTATAGGACCTAGAATTAATGCTTCTGGTAGATTAGGATATTCATATTTAGGTGTTGAATTATTTACAACTAAATCAAAAGAAGAAGCTATGGAAATAGCTAGTCTATTAGAAGAAAAGAATAATGAAAGACAAATGATAGAAGCTAAAATGTATCAAGAAGCAGAAGATATAATTTTAAATGACAAAAACTATAATTCAGATAAAGTATTAGTAATAGCTAAAGAAGGATGGCAACATGGAGTTATAGGTATAGTTGCATCTAAATTGACAGAAAAGTATTATAAGCCAACAATACTTTTAACTATTGAAGATGGAGAAGCTACTGGGTCTGCTAGATCTATAAAAGGATTTAGTATATTCGATACTTTAGTTAATTGCTCAGAGTTACTAAATAAATTTGGTGGACATGAACAAGCAGCAGGTCTATCAATGGATTCTAAAAATATAGAAACTTTAAGAAGAAAAGTTAATGAAATTGCAAATTATCAACTTACAGAAGATGATATGGTAGAAAATATATCTGTAGAGTTTGAATTAAATGAAGGTTCTATAGATTTTAATTTAATAGAAGAACTTCATAGTTTAGAGCCTTTTGGAATGAGTAATCCGAGTCCTAGATTTATAATGAGAGACTTAGAAATAAGAGGTATCTTTAGACTAGGAAAAGACAAGAACCACTTAAAGTTAAACTTAGAAAAAGATAGCGTATATGAATGTATAGGATTTAATATGGCATATATGTCAGAGAAGTTTGACATAGGAGATAAGGTTGACGTATTATTCCAATTGGATGAAAATAACTATATGGGAAATAGGAAAATACAATTTTTACTAAAAGATATAAGGATGGCATATCCAAAAGATATTGGCAAAAACATAGAAAGTATAAACTTATTTAGAAATATTAAACCTTGCTTGGATTCAAATAATAAAATTTTAAATTATGGAAAAGTTAATATAGATGGATGCAAAGATATAAATGTATTTGACTATATAAATGAAAAAAGTTTAGTAATTGCAAATTCAGTAAATGGATTTTTTAAAGCATTATCAGATATATCACTTACTGAATATGAATTTGACATAAATTACAATATTATAGAGAATATAAACAACAAAGTTCAACTTATATTCTTTCCCTATATTGATAAAATAGATTTAAAAAG
>NZ_LBBT01000140.1 GCF_001006285.1 Paraclostridium benzoelyticum | reverse complement strand
TATAATAAATATTATATTATAGTTATATTCTGATGTAGTTGAAGCATACTCAGAATGGCCTGTTACAAAAAAGAAAACTATATAAATTAACCATTGCCCAATTACATATTGAACTGTATTATAAGTTAAATAATATAACAATACTTTGTAATTACTTATTTTATAGTTTAGTTTTATAAATAAAATAAAAGATATCCAGTTTAAATTCATTGTAAAACCATAGTATTGTGTTTCTCTACTAAATAAGATTATAGAGTCCAAAGCACCAATTAACAAAAATACTATATCCAAATATCTCTTTTCATATCTTCTTTCTTCTAAACAGTTCAATATTTTTAAAAGAACAAAATACTCAATAAATGGACATGCCCCTGTAGCTATCCTTCCCATCAATTCAACATTTAACATAATTTTTCTCCTAAGGTACTTAAAAACTTATGCTTAAAATCTTTAAATCTATGCCTACTAACTAAAATCTCTTCTTTATTATCTAATATAGCTACATATTGTTTTATATTTTCTACATAATTTATATTCACTAAAAAACTTTTATGGCATCTATAAAAATTATGATTTTTTAATTCTTTTTCAATCTTATCCATGGTCATTTTAGTTTCATAAATTTTATTTTCTGTGTGTATAGTCATATCTTTTCTTTGAATTTCAATATAAGTTATATCTTCTATATTTATTTTGTAAGTTTCATTTTTATTTTCAACTAACACAAATTTATCTCTTTTATTTATAACTTCATCTATACAACTCAAAATATGCTTCTTAAAATCATCATATTGTATAGGCTTTAGTAAATATCTATAAGCCCTCACTTCATATCCTTCTTGTATGTATTCAATAAGTGACGTTGTAAAAATTATTTCTGGTTTATTTTTATCAATTTCTCTTATCTTTCTGGCTACATCCATTCCAGTTATCTCGTCCATCTGAATGTCTAGTATAAATATATCCCCACCTTGATTATAATTATTAAGTAGTTCTTCCCCAGTTGAATATATGTTTAAATTGTAATCAATATTTTTTTCACATAATATATTTTCTAAATTTCTTTCTATATTTTTTTGATGTTCTATTTGATCTTCGCATAAAATTATTTCTATCATAATATCCCCTGTATATATTTTTTATATGTTTATATAACTATTATACATAATTTGTAAATACTTCTTAAGTTATAATACATTTTTATAATAAAAACTCGGTTTTCTCTGAATTCATTATGTATATATAGCTTTTTTGGGCACAAAAAAACTCTTAGATAAAATCCAAGAGTTTACTGGTGGGATTAACAGGGCTCGAACCTGTGACCCCCTGCTTGTAAGGCAGGTGCTCTCCCAGCTGAGCTATAATCCCAAATGCTGGTGACCCATAGGGGAATCGAACCCCTGTTACCGCCGTGAAAGGGCGGTGTCTTGACCGCTTGACCAATGGGCCATATTATATTTTTACAAAAAAAAATGGTGATCCATCCGCGACTCGAACGCGGGACACCCTGATTAAAAGTCAGGTGCTCTACCGACTGAGCTAATGGATCATCTTTTTTTGGAGCTAGTGATAGGAATCGAACCTACAACCTGCTGATTACAAGTCAGCTGCTCTACCGTTGAGCCACACTAGCAATGTGTATTTGGCGACCTGGAAGGGACTCGAACCCTCGACCTCCAGCGTGACAGGCTGGCATTCTAACCAGCTGAACTACCAGGCCGCATATATGGTGGGATTAACAGGGCTCGAACCTGTGACCCCCTGCTTGTAAGGCAGGTGCTCTCCCAGCTGAGCTATAATCCCAAATATTGGTGACCCATAGGGGAATCGAACCCCTGTTACCGCCGTGAAAGGGCGGTGTCTTGACCGCTTGACCAATGGGCCTTACAAAAAAAATGGTGATCCATCCGCGACTCGAACGCGGGACACCCTGATTAAAAGTCAGGTGCTCTACCGACTGAGCTAATGGATCATCTTTGCTGAGATGTTGTTTCGACTTTTTTCTCTGCCGTATCAACAAATACTATTATATTAGCTTTATTAACTTTAGTCAACACTTTTTGTGAAATTTTTTAATTTTTTTAAGCAAATTATTTAAATACCCTATTTTTCAATGGTTTAATCCATTTATTTAAGCATAATTTACAGTAAAATTTAGTAATCTTGTTAATTTTTTTAT
>NZ_LBBT01000139.1 GCF_001006285.1 Paraclostridium benzoelyticum | reverse complement strand
TAATTAATATAATAATACTACTATATTAAATTATTAAAAAAAGGAGTGAATTATGTACTTATCAAAATTTACTGACTATAGCTTTAGAATACTTATTTATTTAGGTAACCATCCAAATGAACTTTTTACAGTAGATGAACTATCCGATATACTTGGTTTATCTACTCATCATATAAAAAAAATTGTATATAAATTAGCAAAAAACAACTATATATTATCCTCAAAAGGACGTAACGGTGGAATAAAACTAGTTATGGATCCAAAAGATATAAACTTAGGAAAACTGCTTGATATAACAGAAGACAATTTGAATATAGTAGAATGTTTTTCTAAAGAAAACAATACTTGTAATCTTACAAAACGTTGCAAATTAAAACCTATTTTAAACGAAGCTTTAATATCATTTAAAAATAAGTTAAGTGAATACACTTTGCAAGATATTCTTTAAAAATTTTTAGGAGGTGATATTTATGTATAAAGTAAAACATTTTAAGGATTTAGATGTAAATGAATTTTATGAAATAGCAAAAGCTAGATATGAGGTATTCGGATGTGAACAGAAAATTTTCCAAGAAAATGACTTCGACGATGTTGACAAAAACTGTTATCATATATTTCTTGAAGAAGAAAATGTAGTAATTGCTTATGCTAGGATAATTCCAAAGCCATTTAGTCCATATACAGATACATTTATAGGACGTGTGTTAGTTTTGAAAGACCATAGAGGTAAAAAGATTGCCCCAGAAATGATGAATCATGCTATAAACTTTATAAAAACAGAACTAAATGAAAATAATATAACACTTTCGGCTCAAGAATACATTAAAAATCTATATTCTTCACTTGGGTTTAAAGAAATTTCAGATACATATGATGAGTGTGGAATTCCTCACATTAAAATGAGACTCTAAGATTTATAAAAGGACTGTATCAAAGTTTTAAATTACTTTTATACAGCCTTTTGTTAATTGTATATTATAATTGCTATTTTATTATATTTCAATAAATTTAAAATTATCTACATCAAACAAACCCTTATCAGTAATCTTTATATGTGGAATTACTGGAAGTGCTAAAAATGCTAAAGTCATAAATGGTTCAATATCTTTACTAACATTTAACTTTTCGTATGCTATAGATAGCATATTTTCTAAATTTTCACTTACATGGTTTATATCTTTGTCACTCATAAGACCTGCTATAGGTAAACTTAAACTTCCTAAAATTTCATTATTAGAAGATATAGATAAACCTCCTCCAATTTTTTTAATTTCATCAACAGCGTTAATAATATCTTCATCATTATCTCCAACAACAATTATATTGTGAGAATCATGTGCTACAGTAGACGCTATTGCTCCATTTTTCAATTTAAAGTTTTCTACAAGCCCTAAGCCTATGTTCTTTTTATTAGTATGTCTTTCAATTACTACCAGTTTTAATATATCCACATTTTGATTAAATTTAAATACTCCATTCTCTACATCTACTTTTCTTATAAGTTTCTCTGTTACTAGATTATGTGGAAGTAGACCTATAACATTAGCTATATCTTTTTCTAAATTTATTTTTAGATCTTCTTTAGTAAGCTTATCTATATTTACAGTATTTGTAACATTTGAATTTTCTATTTCTCTAGTTTCAAACAATGCTTTTTTATCTTTTCCAACTAACTTCCCATCTTTATAAACTTCTAATACATTAAACTCTTCTAAATTATCTACAACAACTATATCAGCTATATATCCTGGTGCAATAGCTCCTATATTTTGTAAGTTATAACAATTTGCAACATTTATAGTCGCCATTTTTATAGCTATAATAGGATCTATGTTGTTTTTAATTGCTAATCTTATATTATTATCTATATGCCCATTTTTAAGTATATCTTGTGGATGTTTATCATCTGTACAAAATAAACATCTTTGATAATTGTTAATGTTAACCCCTTTTATTAAAGTTTCTAAATTTCTAGCAGCTGAACCTTCTCTAATCATTACATACATACCTAAGCTTATTTTTTCAATCATTTCTTCAACAGTTGAGCATTCATGATCTGTGCTTATTCCACTTAATATGTATCCATTTAGTCCTTCATTACTTATGTTTGGTATATGCCCATCTATATATTTCTTATATCTTTTGGCTAATTCTAATTTATCTGTAACTATCTTATCTTGATTAATAACGCCTGGATAGTTCATCATCTCTCCAAGTCCAAGTATTCTCTCATGATTTATATACTTTTCTAAATCTTTAGCTTCTAATCTAGCTCCTGAATTTTCAAAATCCGTTGCTGGAACGCAAGATGGTAGCATAGAATAAACACATAAAGGTAACTCTTCACTTGATTTTAGTATGTATTCTATTCCTTCTAGCCCACAAACATTAGCTATTTCATGAGGATCTGTTATTATAGTTGTTGTTCCCATTGGCACTATAGCTTTTGCAAACTCTGCTGGAGAAACCATAGATGACTCTATATGAACGTGAGGATCTATAAATCCTGGAGTTATATATTTTCCATTTAAATCTATATTCTTTATTCCATCGTAACTTCCTATACCAACTATTATTCCTTTTTGTATTGCAACATCAGCTTTTACTATTTCATGAGAAAATACATTGACTATATTGGCATTTTTTAAAACTAACTCTGATTTTTTATTTTTTATACTGTAATCTATTAGCCCCATTTATGTCCTCCCTATACTTAATACATTTAATTTATTAAAGCAAAAAGGCTTTAAAGTTTTTATTTCTAAATAAATTATTCTAATAATACACGTTTTATTTTTAATTGTCCATATAAAACTTAAATAATTCGTCAAATTTTCAGAAAAAGTTAAATTTTATTTAAATTTTCAAAAGCTATCGTAAAATTCAAATTAATTTTTATACGATAGCTTTTTGTTTTCCTATTCTAGACTATTTAGAAAATCAATTATAGTTTGTTCCATATAACTTCCTTTTCTGTATAATTTTTTAGTTTTTATTTTTTCTACCTGATTATCACCAAACTCAACATCCCTAACATTGCTTGGAAATTCTATAAATGATCCAAACTTTTCAAAATTACTGTCTAAATATATAAATATAGGTATTTTTACCCTACCATTATCACTATGTTCTTTTATTATATCTTCATGCCCTTCTCTGCTTTGAAGTTTTAGTCTTATCTTTGGATTTAACTTTGTTATATAATCTATTACAGTTAAGTTTATTTGACAATCAGGACACCATAATTCTGAAAATCCAAGTATGTTAATTTCTTTATCAATTGATTTTATTTTTTCTATAGTATATTTTGTTATTTTCATGATATCCCTATAATCTTTAGCTTTTTCTTGATACGCTAATTCAGATTTGTAAAACTCCTGTTCAAAGCTATAACCTGACTCAAATAACTCTTTTAAACTCATTTAATTTCCCCCTAAAATCACTTGTTTTATTTATTAAAATATATGAAATAAAACAAGTAATTTTAGTATTTTTTTAATCAAAAATTTTACTAAATTTTATTTTTTTAAAGATATTACATTATAAATATCTAAAAAAAACGCTCTCTATCCTAACTTACAAATTTGTAATTACAAATTTTTTTAATTTCATTGTAAAATAATATTTATTAAAACTTATTTAGAAAGGATTTTTATATGTATATTTATATATTAGTAATTTTAGCTTCTTTTTTATATGGAATTTTTCTATTCAGACAAGATAGTAGAAATTTCTTTGCAGGTATTTTATTAACTTTTGGTTCTTTAGGATTTTTATTTTTATTAGTTATGTGTTTATCCAACATGTTTGAGATAATTAATGTACTAAGTATGCTTACAGTTTATGTGGCTATACCATTATGTATAGTTGGAATTGGTTTTTTCCTTATAAAAAATGGATATATAATGAAACACAAAGAAGGTAGACGTTTAGCAAATTTGCTATCCTTAATTTTAGGTGTAAATATTTTACTTATAGTTTCTTTAAGCTTAATTTTGATATTTAAAGGAACTCAATTAAACAGTGGTATACACGCAACTATACTTACTATAATTTTATTATCAATGTATTTTGGATTTTTATTCTTTAGTTACTTAGTTTATTCATATGCTTATCAAATGCTACCTGTAAATAAAAATTTAGACTATGTAATAGTCTTAGGGTCAGGTCTTATAGGAGATAAGGTTCCCCCTTTGTTAAAAAGCAGGCTTGATAAAGGTATTGAAATTTATAGTCAACAATTATCAAAAGGAAATCACACAAAAATAGTTGTCTCAGGTGGTCAAGGTTCTGATGAGATAGTTCCTGAAGCTGTTGCTATGAAAAAATATCTTGTATCACAAGGTATACCCGAATTAGATATTTTAGTTGAAGATAAATCTACTACTACTTATGAAAACATGAAATTTTCAAAGAGTATAATGGATAACATATCTAAAAGTTTCTCATGTATATTTGTTTCAAATAATTATCATGTTTTCAGAGCATCAATTTATGCAAGAAAAGCGGGATTAAAAGCAAATGGAGTTGGAGCGCCTACTGCATTTTACTTTTTACCTAGTGCATTAATTCGTGAATATATAGCGATTATAATGCTTTATAAAAAAATCAACTTACTAGTTATTGCATTTATCTTGCTAATAGTTTCATATTCTTTTGTACCTTTTCTTTATACTCTATAAATAAAAAAGATAGATTTGAAATTTCAAATCTATCTTTTTTATTTATATATTTTAAAAAAACCTTTTATAATCACTATAGCAGTCTGCACAAACTTTTTTTCCACCTTGAAGGCGTATGAATTGTTCTGATGTTTTTTCTCCGCATATTTCACAAATTTCTGATATAAAAATCCTTGCCTTTTCTGGAACTTCTATATTAGTCTCCATAAATTCAAATAAATCCATAGGATTTGAAGTTAGTAAATATTTTTTATACTCATCTCTGTCTAAACTATTCGGTTTTAGCTTTAAAACTAGCCTTACAGATTTTTTATTTTTTCTATTATAAAAATGATATACACTTTTGCCCCTAAGTCTGATTAACAAGTTCCCCTTACCTATAGTACATCCTAACATTACCTGAATAGCATCTAGTCCACAAGCATCATTTTCAGCTATGCACACTATTTCTTCATCATTCGAAAAATCAATATCTAAATATTTTTGCACAGCTTTTGATACTGCGTACCCAATTGCAAGACCTGGACACTCATGTCCATGAAATTCAACTACTTCTTCCCAAGTTTTCATAAAGTTACCTCCCCTAAAACTAAATAAAGTGTAATATAATTAATTTAATTATATTACATTTTATTTAGTTACTCAATTTATCTAAATAACGTTTTTCAATTTATTTACAATAAATTTAACCCTATGTCGTATTTTTTTGACATAGGGTTAATATGCATAATTTAATCTCTTATAATTTCTTTATCGTCATTACATTTTTTTGAATACACTTTGCTCATATAAAAATAAATTGGAACTACTACTATCATGCCTCCAAGACCCCATACTATTTTCATAGGAGAGTCAATTCCAGCTTTTACTAATAATATTAAACTTACTATAACTGCAAATATTGGGACAAATGCTCCTCCAGGTATTTTAAAGTTTATTTCTTTACCAGCATATTTTTTTCTAAATATTAAAACAGCTAGGCAAGTAGGTATATATTGAATAAATCTAGATACAACACTAATTTGTGATAAAGTTGTAAATGAACCTGACCAAGCTATTATTAAAGTACCTATAACAGATACTATTATAGCTATATATGGAGCTTCATTTTTATTATTTTTGCCCATAGATTTTGGCATTAGCCCTTGGTCAACTAAAGCTTTAGCTGATCTTGGAGTAAATATAGATGATGCAATATTTATCCCACCTACAGAAATTATTGTACCAATTGTTATTATATATCCACCTACAGGACCCATAATCTTAGTAGCTGCATCAGCAACTGGGTTAGCTGCACCTCTTAATCCTTCTCCTAAAACGCCTATACTTATAGCTAATACAAGTACATATACTACAGATACAACAAACATTACCATAACCAAAGCTTTTGGTACATTTTTCTTAGGGTCTTCCATTTCTTTTGCTGCAACAGCTAAAGACTCAAATCCTGTAAATGCATAAAATAATAATATACTTACAGCAACAAATGCTGATGAAGTCGTTTGCCCTTGAGGTATTATTAAAAATGGTTTAAAGTTTGCACCTTTTATAAAAAATATTCCTACAGCTATAAATAATATTAATGGAACTAATTTTCCTACAGTCATTATATTATTTAACTTTTTAGATTGCTTCATTCCCATTAAGTTAATAGCTCCAAGTCCTATTACTAAAACTCCAATTATTATGTTTTTAGTTAATGGATCAGCTGCTTGAGGCCAAACTGAAGATAATGTAACTGCAAAGAAATTTGCCATAGTAGCCCATGCAATCATACTTACTATCCATTTCATAAATCCAACTTCAAATCCGATAAATTCACCAAATGCTTCTTTAGCATAAAGGTAAGGTCCTCCATCTTCGTCAAACCAGCTTCCTGCTTCTGCAAAGCATAGTGCAATAGATACCGCTAAAATCATACAAAATCCTAAAATTAATATACTTGCCGGCCCTATATTCGAATAAGCTTCACCTGGAAGCCCAAATATACCAGAACCTATAATTGCATTTATACCTAGTAATACAATACTCCAAAACCCTAACTTCATACTTTTCTCCACTTTAATTCCTCCCAGTGTATTTATATTATGCTAAAATTTATTTTTACTTTGATGCTTCTTTTACTAATGCCCTAAATATTTTTTGCATTTTTGAGCAATCTTTAGTCATCATTTCTGGATGCCATTGTATTCCTATCACAAAATCTTCGCCTTCTTTTTCTATAGCTTCAACTAAACCATCTTTCGCAGTTGCAGATACTATATATCCTGGAGCTATATTTTTTACTCCTAAGTGGTGAAAACTATTTACTAATACTTCTTTTTCTCCTAATATTTCATATAATCTTGTGCCTTCTTTAATTTGAGCTGTATGAGTAGGTACATTTGATAAATGTTCTTGATTATGTTTTATATAAGAACCTTCAATTAAGGATAAGTCTTGGTATAAATCTCCTCCCTCACATACATTTAATATTTGTTCTCCTCTACATATACCTAATATTGGCTTTTTCATTTCTAATGCAAATTTTAATAATTTCATATCAAAAGTATCTCTCTTTGGCATTATCCCACCTAATTTTATATGTGGTTCTTCATTCCACATTAAAGGATTTACATCTTGCCCCCCAGATAGAATTAGTGCATCTATATTAGATACTTGCTCCTTTATTAATTCATCATCATAGACCATTGGAACTATATATGGTATAGCTTTACACATAGCTACAGATTGAACATAATCATTGTTCACATAAGCTCTTTCGTATCCTGGAAACATACCGCCCTCATCGATTAATAAGCTTCCTGATATACCAACTACTGGATATTTCTTCTTTGTCATTTCATTCACTCCTATAATTTAAATTTAAAAATAAAAAATGCTACTGTCTTTTTATAAAGCAAGTAGCATGCCAAAACTATTTTTATTTAAATTTTAAATTCAAATTTAAGAAACCGTTATCAATTTTATTAGTATTTTTAACTATTTAACTATTTAAATTATTTTTATTAATGTAATTATCTTTAGATGTATTATCATTAATATTTAAATCTTTAAACTCATTTGAAAATGTAATTAAATTTAAATAATCATGCAATATTTTTTGTAATAAATACGTTCTTTCGTTATGATATCTTAAAATATCTTTTATTAAATTTAATTTATAGTTATAGTCATCTATAGAATCAAATTCATTTAGTATAATTTTATTTAGTAATACATCAAAAGATTTACTTATGTTCGATTCAGTACCTAATATTTCTTTAATAATATTAAAGTACTCTTCTTTGTGTTTCTCCTCCATGTGTCAATCTACCCCTTCTGTTCAATCTTTTTTGTTAATTTAATTAATATTTAAAAATTTATACTAATAATGTATTCAATTCAACTTTTTAGTTTACACATAAATATTTAAAGCTCTTCACATTTGCAAATATTTATTTCAACTAGGAATTTAATAGTTTTTATTTTCTATTTGTTATTTAGCTTGTTAACAATAATAAATTTAGGTTTTCAAAAAAAATAGTTGATTTTTTTTTAGAATATACTACAGTTAATGTTAAGTAGCTTATTAACGGAGGTTTTTTATGATTAGTTTATCTAATAAAAAGCAAGTTGAAAAACTTCAATTTGAAAAAACTAGACTCGAAATTAAAATTTCAAAGTTAGAAGAAGAAGTTGTTAAATTAAAATCTGAAATGGAAAAGCAAGAAAATCTTATTAATGAGTGGAGAAAATACTATAAAGAATCCGTAAATGAAATAGCCAAATTAAAAAATCAACTTAAAGAGTTTAATCCAAATTTAAAGCCAAGAAGTAAAAAAATATCACAAAATGATATAGACAATATAAAAAATTTATTCAATATGAAAAAGTATACTTACAGAGAAATAAGCAATATTTCTAATTGGAGTATATGTACTATCTCTAAAGTAATTAATGGTTATTATGATTAATTACTTTATGAATGTATCAATTAATCAATATTATTTTTATACATTTTAACAAGGATTTAAAAGATTTTTATTATTTGATCTTTTAGATCCTT
>NZ_LBBT01000138.1 GCF_001006285.1 Paraclostridium benzoelyticum | reverse complement strand
TATATAATGAAAACGTGAACAAAAGTATATCAAATAAAGGAGTTTTAAAATGAATAAACTTGAAAATAAAGATTTAATTATTGAAGTTAAAAATACAGGCGCTGAACTAAGCCGAATATACTCTAAAACACTTAATAAAGAGTTTTTATGGGATGGAAACAAAAAGTTTTGGGGAAGACATTCTCCTATTCTATTTCCTATTGTAGGAAGACTAAAAGATAATGAAACTATTATAGATGAAAAAACATACAGTATGAATCAACATGGATTTGCTCGAGATTTCGATTTTAGTTTAATAGAAAAGGATCAAAACTCTTTAACATATAAATTAGCTTCTAATAATGAAACTAAAAAGTACTATCCTTATAAATTTGAATTATTCATTAAATATATAATCAACGAAACTGAAATTAAAATTTGCTGGAAAGTTGTAAATACAGATTGTAATGATATATTTTTTTCAATAGGCGCTCATCCAGCTTTTAATGTTCCATTTGATAAGGATACTACTATTGACAATTACTACTTAAATTTTAAAACTAGAGATGAAGTATCTAGGTATTTATTACAAGGGCCTTTTGTTTGTAAAAATTTAAAAGCTGATAGTTTAAAATCAATTAAATTGCATCCAGAAATTTTTAAAAACGACGCTCTAATATATGATAATGTAGATGAAATTAGTATATCATCTACAAACAGTTCTACATCTATAGATGTAAAGTTTGATAATTTCCCATTTGTTGGCATTTGGTCTCCCTATAACAAAGAAGATAATACAATAGCACCTTTTGTATGTATAGAGCCTTGGTTTGGAATAGCAGACTGTTTAGATTCTAACAAAATTTTCAAAAACAAATTAGGAGTAAATCAACTATCTCCAAATAAAACTTTTGAAGCTTCTTATTCAATAACTATAAATTAATAATTTGTAATAAGAAAGGACTGAGGCAAACTAATTTCACCTAAAGTGAATTAATTTACATCAGTCCTTTTAATTTTATTTATTTATTTGACTATCCATCCAATCTATAGCCACTTGAAGTTGCTTATTTTCATCTTTTTCTTCTATTTTAGGCTTTATACCCTTTTTATTTATATAGTCTCCACTTGGAGTATAATACTGAGCTGTAGTAAGTTTATACCCCGTTCCATCATTTAAACCTCTTACAGTTTGAACTAATCCTTTCCCAAATGTAGTTGTTCCTATAGCTATTCCTCTATTGTTATCAACTATAGCTCCTGTAAGTATTTCAGATGCAGATGCACTACCTCCGTTTATAAGTAAAGCTATCGGTAAATCTAATTCTCTATCATTATCAGATTTTAAATACTTAGCTTTCCCACTATTATCTTTAACAGACACTATAGTGTCTCCCTCTGGTAATATTTCATCTGCTATGTCATCACATATATTTAATAACCCTCCTGGATTATCTCGTAAATCTAACACTAGACCTTTTATACCTTTTTTATTTAAATTATCTAGAGCCTTTTTAAAATCATCATAAGTATGTTCATCAAATGACGAAATTTTTATGTATCCAATATTATTTTCTAAAACTTTAGAATCTATAGTTTTCATTACTATTTCTTCTCTTTTAACATTTATATCTAATACTTCACTACCTCTTTTTATAGTTAACTTAACATCTGTTCCTGCTTTTCCTTTTATAAGACTCATTGCCTTATCCATATCTTTAGAAGTAACTTCTTTTCCATTAACTTTAATTATTTTATCTCCTGATTTTATTCCACTTTTTTCAGCAGGAGATCCTTCTATAGGAGATACAACAGTTATTAATTCATCATCGGATGTTGGACCTATAACTACCCCTATTCCTACATAACTACCTGATGTTTGTTCTTGTAGTTTTTCAAACTCTTCTTTTGTATAGTATTGTGAGTATGGATCATCTAAACTTTCAAACATCCCTTTTATAGACCCTGTTATCAACTTTTCATTATCGTGATCTTTGTAAAAGTCTTTATCTATAGTTCTTTTTAAACCAGCAACTTTATCATACCCCTTATACTTGTAACCTACTACTTGAGATGTTATCAATGCTGTAGCAATTACAATTATAATAGAGTATATTATAGCCCTTTTTTTTGATATCATTTTATGCATCTCCTTTTACATAATATACTATTATTATTATATGCTTTCATATTATTTTTATTACTGCATGTCTTTCAGTTGATGTTATCAAATTATAATACTAAACTTCTTATTAGGAAGTTTTTATACCATATTATACCACATTAAAGAAAGGTGATTAAAATTGAAAAAAGATTTTAGAAAAAAAGTTATAGAACTCAGAAAAAAACAATCTACTCAATCTATAATTTATAAATCTAAAAAAATTTCCGATATAATTTTATCATTAGAGGATATAAAAAAAGCCTCTACTATAATGCTTTATTTAGACTTTAATAACGAAGTAAAAACTGATATTCTAGTAAACTCATTAATTTCTTTAGGTAAAAAAGTATTAGTGCCTATTACCGTAAAAGAAAACAAAACCTTGATTCCCTCTCAAATCAAAAACATAGATACAGAAGTTGAAGTGGGAACTTTTGGTATAAGAGAA
Organism: Paraclostridium benzoelyticum; assembly: GCF_001006285.1. Taxonomy (GTDB): domain Bacteria; phylum Bacillota; class Clostridia; order Peptostreptococcales; family Peptostreptococcaceae; genus Paraclostridium; species Paraclostridium benzoelyticum. The sequence goes on along the minus strand of NZ_LBBT01000138.1, from coordinate 15,843 downwards.
CCTAAAAAGGAATTTATAAGAAAAACAGATATCGAATCAATAGATATCCTAATAGTACCTGCAGTTGCCTTTGATATAAATAGATTTAGATTAGGCTATGGAGGTGGCTTCTATGATAGATTTATAGAAAAACTAAGACCTGATAGTATAACCGTAGGCATAGCTTTTGAATTTCAAGTTTTTGATTCTATTCCAAAAGAAAGTCATGATGCCCAACTAAATTACATTGTAACAGAAGAAAGAATTTTAAAATAAAAATATTAAATAGAGTAAAGTACTATCTTTACTCTATTTAATAGCTATTTATCTTTTTTATCATCATCGCTTTTTCTATATATGTTTAATTGTTCTATAACTTTTTTATCTATTTCTTCTATAGTAAGTCCTGTAAGTATCCCTAATCCTTCTTCTATATTAGATATCGCATATATACTAAATTGCCCATTTTTTACAGCTTCTACAACTTCATCCTTTAAAATTAAGTTTTTAATATTTTGTATAGGCATCATTACACCTTGTTTTCCATTTAATCCTTTTATCTTACAAACGTCAAAAAACCCTTCTATTTTTTCATTTATTCCTCCTATAGGCTGAATTTCACCTTTTTGACTTACAGATCCAGTTACTGCTATATTCTGTTTAATTGGTATTTTAGATATACTAGATATTACCGCATATAATTCAGTACTAGATGCACTATCTCCATCTACACCACAATAATTTTGTTCAAAAGTTATAGATGTCGATATAGATAAAGGTTTTTCCTTACCATATCTTTCTCCTAAGTATCCCGTTAATATTAAAACACCTTTATCATGTATACTTCCACTTTGCTTTATTTCTCTTTCTATATTTATAATCCCACTTCTACCTTTATATGTTGATGCAGTTATTTTAGAAGGCTTTCCGAAACTATATTCACCTGTTCCCATCACAGCTAGTCCATTTATTTGACCAACTTTCTCTCCATCTATATCTATTAATAAGGTTCCATCCTGGAACATCTCATTTAACTTCTCTTCATATTTATTATTTCTATATCTTTTTTGATTAATTGCCTTTTCTACATCTGATTTAGTTACATATTTTGAATCTATTTTACTAAGAGCCTCCGATTCAAAAATCAAATCTACAATTTTATTAAATTTGGCTGTTAATTTTTCTTTGTCATCACTAATTCTTACACTATATTGTAAAACTCTTTCTACAGCTCCTTTATCAAAGTGTTTTAAGTTATATTCTTTACATTGATTTGATATAAGTTTAATAATTTTATATATATTTTCATTATTTTTATTAATTTCAACATCAAAGTCAGCCATTATTTTAAATAAATTCCTAAAATCTTCTTCATAAGAATACAATATGTTATAAATATAATTGTCACCTATTAAAATCACCTTTATATCTAAGTCAATAGGTTCTGGCTTTAAATTAGAGGTAACTAAATAACCATACTGCTTATTTAAAGACTCTATTGATATTTTTCCTGTCTTAAGTGATCTTTTTAGGCATTCCCATGAAAAAGGACTTGATAATAAATCCTTAGCATTTATTATTATAAATCCTCCATTAGCCTTGTGCAATGACCCTGGTTTAATCTCCATAAAACTAGTAGTTAATGATCCTATCTCATTTTTATAATCTATCGATCCCGCCAAATTGTAATATGTAGGATTATTTTCATTTATAACCTTGCCTTCCGTACACTCGCTATTATCAATTAGTAAATTAACTCCATATCTAACAAAAAACTTAGCATCGCTCTTAGGACCCATCAAACCTAGTAATGCCATTGGATTTTGATTGTTTTCTTCTCCTGAAGTCTTAAATTTACTTATATTTTGCACAATATCATCGCATAAATCATTTATATACTCTTTAACTTTTTTACATTCTCCATATCTTTCTAGTAAATATCTCTCATAGAATCCAACCAAGCTTTTACCTACATTTTTATCTAATTCATCCAGTTTTTCTTTATATTGATCTTCACATAGCTTTATTTCATTAATATATTCTTTGCTATCTTGATTTAACTTTAAACCCTCTTCTCTTAAATCTTTTATCTGTTGAGGTGTTAAGTTGCCAATTTCTGCTTCTCCCAGCATATCACCATCTGAGTTTATGGGAACACTTATCAGCCCTCTTTCTGTTACTTCAAATTTAAATCCTCTAGGTTTTGCAATTCCATTTAGCTTATCTATTATATATTGAATATTGCTTTCAAGTTCCGTCATCAATAGTCTATTATGATATTCATATTCCTTAGTGCTAAAAATCTTAGGTATCTCTAATTTTAACTTTTCAATAATATCTTCCATATCTTTTTTAAATAACTTACCTTGTCCACATTCAAAGGATAAAGCTATTGGTTCGTTATTGTTCTTAAAATTATAAACATATGCCCAATCTTTTATATTTTTATTATTTTTCTTCACTTTACTTATAAGCATATTCGTATAACTATTTCTTCCTGTACCACTACTCCCTGCAACATAAATGTTATAACCTTTCTGTTTCATATTAAGCCCAAATTCTATAGCTTTAACAGCTCTGTCTTGGCCAATTATATCCCTAACTGGTTCTATATCTTCTGTAGATTTGAATTCTATATTATCTAAGTCACAAGTACATTTCAATTTTTCAATATCTAATTTAAACTTATCCGAATTAAACATTCATTCACCTCATAGCATTTATTTTTACATTTAGTTTTACCTATATAACATAAATAATGTACTTTACTTATAAACAATGTTCTTCAAACTAATATTTTTAATCCGCTTCTATAAAATATAAAATTCGCTTTGCATATAAAACTTTTTATATAAAAAAAGTTATAAATAATTAGTTTAGCCTAATTATTTATAACTTTTTGTTATTTTTCTACTTTTGAATTCAGCTCAATTCTATCTGGTAGTTCTTTTAAGTTAGTTTCTACTACTATGTAAGGATGTGATTCCTCTTTATTTTTATGTACAACTTCAACTTTCATTACATTTTTATCTTCTTCTTTAAACATTTTTATAGAATTCATCTCTATCCCTTTATTTGTATCTTTACCTCTAGTCACAACTACATATATTTTGCCATCTAGTTTAACAGCTAGAGCTCTTTCTTCATCTGTGTATTTACCCATCATATCAAGAATTTTTTCTGGAATTTCATTTTTTTGAAGCATTATATAATCTACAGGTTTTGAATCATCCATAAACATTTTTGGTACAAATACAAAACCTCCTAATAATAGAATTAAAACTATTATTCCATAGATTACTCCCCTAATATTAAATTTAACTTTCAATTAATCACCCCCATATAAATATATGAGCTTGTTTTTAATAATAGAAGATTTTTAAAAAAATAAAAAGCCGTAAATATTAGATATTATATCTAACGTTTACGGCTTAATAATCATAAATTTATTTCTTAGCTATAGCTTCTCTTACACTATTAACTATTTCTTTAGAAGTTAATCCATAAGCTTGTAATAGTTCTTTTGGTGTTCCTGATTGTCCAAAGACATCCTTAACACCAACTTTTTTAACTATAACTGGGCATTCTTCACTAACAACTTCACTAACTGCAGATCCTAATCCTCCAATTACATTATGTTCCTCAGCTGTAACTATTACTTTAGTTTCTTTAGCTGCATTTAGTATTATTTCTTTATCTATAGGCTTTATAGTAGGCATATTTATAACTCTAACATTTATACCTTCTTCTTTTAATTGCTCATGTGCAATTACGGCTTCATTAACCATTATTCCGCAAGCTATTATAGTAGCGTCATTACCTTCTCTTACTACTACACCTTTACCAATTTCAAACTTGTAGTTCTCATCAAATAAAGTTGGAACTGCAGATCTACCAAGTCTAACATATACTGGTCCATTGTATTTAGCAATTTCAAATATAACTTGTTCTGTTTCAACTCCATCAGCTGGAACGATAACAGTCATATTAGGTATTGATCTCATTATAGCTATATCTTCTACACTTTGGTGAGATGCTCCATCTTCTCCTACAGTTATACCTGCATGTGTAGCACATACTTTTACATTTAACTTAGGATAACATGCAGAGTTTCTTATTATTTCAAATCCTCTTCCTGTTGCAAACATAGCAAAACTACTTGCAAAAGGTATTTTACCTGCTGCTGCTAGTCCACAAGCTGCACCTATTAAGTTTTGTTCTGCTATCCCCATATTGAAAAATCTATCAGGAAATGCTTTTGAAAAGTCATTTGTTTTTGTAGATTTAGATAAATCTGCATCTAAAACAACCACATTATCATTTACTTGACCTAATTTAACTAAGGCTTTTCCATATGCTTCTCTAGTTGCTATACTACTCATTATCCGAACCTCCTAATTCTTGTAATGCTTTTTCTAGATCACTGTCACTAGGTGCTGTTCCATGCCATCCAGCATTATTTTCCATAAAAGAAACACCTTTACCCTTAACAGTTTTCGCTATTATCATTGTAGGTTTTCCTACTGTTTCTTTAGCCATATCAAGAGCTGCGAATATTTGATCAAAATCATGTCCATCTATTTCAATAACGTTCCATCCAAAGCTTTTGAATTTGTCCATTACAGGCCCTACGTTCATAACTTTTTCAACTTCTCCGTCAATTTGTAATCCATTAAAGTCTAAAAATGCTACTAAATTATCTAATTTATAGTGAGCCGCACTCATTGCTGCTTCCCAAACTATACCTTCTTGTATTTCTCCATCCCCAAGTAATGTGTATACTCTCCATGGCGCATTATCTAATTTAGACGCCATTGCCATACCACATGCTACTGAAAAACCTTGTCCTAAAGAACCTGTTGACATCTCAACCCCTGGTATTCCCTTCATATCTGGGTGACCTTGTAGCATTGCTCCTATTTTTCTTAATGAGTTTAATTCTGATTTATCAAAATAACCCTTTTCAGCTAATGTAGAATATAAAACTGGAGCTGCGTGTCCTTTTGATAGTACAAATCTATCTCTATCTTCCATCTTTGGGCTTCTATTATCTACATTCATTTCATCAAAATAAAGTGATGTTAATATTTCAACTGCAGATAATGATCCTCCTGGATGTCCAGATTTAGAACTATGTATCATGGTAACTATATCTCTTCTTATATTACGTGCAATTCCATTTAATACTTTATGGTCTCTCATGTAATTACCTCCTTGTTTTATGAGTAAAACTACTGACTCTATATTATGTACTTTGCAATTGTACCATACTAATTCCATATTATTATATCACTTTTTGCCTTTTTTTTGCTTAAAAATCCAAAAAAAATTATTGATATACTATTTCAATACACCAATAATTTAAATTAAATTTGAAATAATCCCAAACTTATAAGTAGACTATTATTCACTTTTTCCATCATACATTCATCTAGATAACCTATTTTTTCTCTTAATCGCTTTTTATCTATAGTTCTTATTTGCTCTAAGAGAATAACGGAATCTTTATTAAGCCCATACTCATTAGAACTAATTTCAATATGAGTTGGTAATTTAGCCTTGTTAATTTGCGAAGTTATAGCCGCAACAATAACAGTTGGACTGTACTTATTTCCTATATCATTTTGAATGATTAAAACTGGTCTTATTCCACCTTGTTCAGATCCAACTACAGGGCTTAAATCGGCATAAAATAAATGTCCGCGTTTTATATCTAAATTGTTAGAACTCACCTTGAGCTATAGTCCCTTCAAGGTTATCATCAGAAGATACCTCATTTGTCATTCCTAGCTCGGCTAAAGTTAAATTAATTTGACCCATTTCTTTATAACCCTTTATCATCGATTCTTTCAAGTCAAACTTTTTCTTTTGTGTAATGTAGAATTGAAAAGCAGCTTTTGCAAAATCTTCTCTGTTAGAGTTCTCTATCTGTACTATATGATCAACTTCAGAAATCAAAGAGTCAGGTAGAGTAAACACAATTTTCTCTTTGCTCATATTGTGCACAAAATCGCCTCCTAGGGGGTAATACTATCATCTTTATTTTACCAAATAATTATCTTTTTGTACAATTGCATTTCTTTCCATATAAACACGCTCAACTCGTCTAGAAATCATGCATAAGACTTCATAATTTATAGTTCCTAAGTCTTTAGCTATTTTTTCTACACTCTGATTTTCGCTCTCAGAAAATATTATAACCTCATCGTCAATTTTTATGTCTATATCTTTATCTATTTTTATCATACATTGATCCATACATATAGTTCCTACAACATCAAACTCTAATCCTTGTATATAAGCCTTTGGATTTTTTTGCATTCTTGTAAATCCATCAGCATATCCAATAGGTACCGTAACTATTCTTTCTTTAGATTTAGTTACATATTTAAGACCATAACTTATACCTATATTCTCATCCACTTCCTTTATATGAGAAACTCTAGTTTTCAATGTCATAGCAGGTTTTAAATCAATTATATCTTTATTCACCTCGTCAGAAGGATAATGTCCATAAAGTATAATTCCACATCTAACCATATTAAAATTCAAATCTTTACATTCCATAGTTGCTGCACTATTAGAAACATGTTTTATAGGAATATCAATGTCTGCAGATTGTAATTTTTCAATTACTAAGTTAAATTTATAAACTTGACCATAAGTGTATTCTTTATTTCTTTCATCAGCCGTAGCAAAATGTGTGTATATGCCCTCTATAAAAATATTTTCAAGTTGATTAATTCTAATTATTTCAGTTATAGATTCATCATTTACTTGAAATCCTATTCTACTCATTCCTGTATCTATTTTTATATGAATTTTAGCTTTTTTGTTATGTTTTTTCGCGATTTTATTTGCTAAAAATGCAGTTTCATATGAAAATATAGTTAAGCTGATGTCATTAATTATAGCTTCTTCTAAAGATTGATTTGGTATATATCCTAAACATAATATAGGTAATACTATATCATTTTGTCTAAGTTCTAGACCTTCTTCTAGTCTAGATACTGCTAAATAATCTACATTTTCTCTTTCTAAAAACTTTGATATCTGCACTGCCCCATGACTATATGCATTAGCCTTAACCACTCCACAAATTTTAGTATCTTCTTTTAATATTTTTTTTATATTTTTTAAATTATTGCTTATATTATCTAGATTTATCTCCGCCCATGTAGGAGCTGTTATATTTATCTTCATTGTCTATCTCCTTGCTATTTCTTGTACTTAAAATCAGAATAATTGACTATAAATCTGGTGTTTCCCTCCTGATCTAATATTTCTAATTTAGCAGGATAATTATCTTTTGAGTCTATATAAAGTATCTGCTTGTTGAAATATTTAGTGTTTCCAGGTATTGAAACCGTAAGCATTAAATGTCCATCCTTCATTCCAATCTCTACATCTTCCCCTTGTAGATAATTCTCTACAAAATCTCCAACAAATAAATGCTGACTATCTTTTCCTACATTAGGTAAAATTAATTTATCTTCTACTTCTGGGTTAGTTACAATTATCTTATCTTGCTTATATTCTATAGTTTTTCCCTTAAGATGCTCAGGCTGCAAAGCAACTAATTTAAAGTTTCCTGAACCATTGTATTCATGTAAAAAAGAGTACTTATGAGATCTTTTATTGCCTATAACTTCTATATCTGCTTTACACTTATAGTACTTCATCTTCGATATGTCATTTTGAAAGTTTTTGTATACCTCTTCTTTTGTGGACTTGCTTTTTTCACAACCTATAAATATAGTCGTAAAACTTATAACCAAAATCAAAAATAACGTCCACTTGCGTTTCACACAATACCTCCTAGTTTAAAACCTATCCTTCATACATAGATTTTATTATATCGTATCTACAAATTATTCCTTTTATTTTGTCATTTTCATCAACTACAGGAACTCTGTTTACTGATCTTTTTATCATTATGTTTGCAATATCATCAAATGTATCATTCTCATAAACTTTTATTACATCTTCAGACATTAAGTCTTTGACTTTAGTAGCTGCTATATCTTTTATATCATGTTCTATCTTTTTAAAATCATTAATACATATTAGTCCTTGTAAAAATGTTATGTACTCTGGAGGATCTACGTATTTTTCTTTTTTCATTATATCTGTTTCTGAGATAATACCTACAACTTTATTATCTTTATCCACTACAGGTACTCCACCTATTTTCTCAGTTATAAGAATGTTAGCTATATCCTGTATATTATCAGTTTCTCTTGCTACCTTTACATTAGTAGTCATTATATCTTTCGCTTTTTTAGTTTTCATCTTATCACTCCTTAACTATTACCATAGCATTAGCTACAGCATAATTTTCACTATGAGATATAGATACTTGTATTTCTAAAACATTATAATCTATGCACATTTGTCTTAAATTATTATAAGTTTTAACTATAGGCTTTCCATTTTTATCTCTTAAAACCTCTATGTCATCAAAATTAAAATTTTTAATTCCTGTTCCAAAAGCTTTGCTTATGGCTTCTTTTGCAGAAAAATTTCCAGCTATAGTTTCAGATCTAAATTTTTTTGATTCAAAATACTTTATCTCTTCCTCAGTAAATATTTTATTTAAAAATCTTTTTTTATTTTTTAGTATGTTTTCTATTCTTTCTATTTCTACTATATCTATACCTATACCCAATATATTCATGGATACCTCCAAATTTATGTATATATTACTATTTTGTGACTTAAATTCAAATCTATTCAATTGTTTATACTAAATTTTATTTTCAAATCTATTTTTATATTACTATATAGAAATTTATTTTAACAGTTCCACAAGCATTTAAATTTAACTTAATAGTGGTTATAAATTATCTTAATCTAAAAAAAATAAAAAGGCTAGAGTTAAACTCTAGCCTTTTTTCTATAACCATTCTGCAGATTCAGTTAAAATAACAGCTTGCTCTTTTTCAACTTGAACGAATCCTCCAGATATTTTTGCTTCTTTAAACTTACCTTCTTTTTTTAGACGTAGAGTTCCATCTGATAATCCTGCAACTAAAGGTCTATGGTTTTTTAATATACCTCTATCTCCTTCAGTAGTTCTCACTATTATCATCTCTGTTTGACCTTCATAGAAGACTTTTTCAGGAGTAACAATCTTAACCGCAAATTCGCTTGCCATTATTATCTACTCTCCTTCGCTTTTTCAACTGCCTCTTCTATACTTCCTACGAATAAGAAAGCTGATTCTGGTAAGTTATCATGCTTACCTTCTAATATTTCTTTGAAACTTCTTACAGTTTCTTTAACAGGTACATATTTACCTGGTATTCCTGTGAACTGCTCACCAACGAAGAATGGTTGAGATAAGAATCTCTCTATTTTTCTAGCTCTGTTAACAGTTATCTTATCTTCATCAGATAATTCATCCATACCAAGTATAGCTATTATATCTTGAAGTTCTTTATACTTTTGAAGTATAGATTGAACTGATACTGCTATCTCGTAATGTTCTTTACCAACTATAGCAGGGTCAAGTACTCTAGATGTAGACTCTAATGGGTCAACAGCTGGGAATATACCTAGAGAAGCTTTTTGTCTAGATAAAACTGTTTTAGCATCTAAGTGAGTGAATGTTGTAGCTGGTGCTGGGTCAGTTAAGTCATCGGCAGGTACATATACAGCCTGAACTGATGTTATAGACCCTTTATTTGTAGATGTTATTCTCTCTTGTAATCTACCCATCTCTGTTGCTAATGTTGGTTGGTATCCAACTGCTGATGGAGTACGTCCAAGAAGTGCAGAAACCTCAGATCCTGCTTGAGTGAAACGGAATATATTATCTACGAATAATAAAACGTCTTGTCCTTGTTGATCTCTGAAGTACTCAGCCATTGTAAGACCAGTTAAAGCAACCCTCATTCTTGCTCCAGGCGGCTCATTCATTTGTCCGAATACTAGAGCTGTTTTGTTTATAACTCCTGTATCGCTCATCTCATGGAATAAGTCGTTACCTTCTCTTGTTCTCTCTCCAACACCTGCGAATACTGATATACCACCGTGTTGAGTAGCTATATTGTTGATAAGCTCTTGTATAAGAACTGTTTTACCAACTCCAGCTCCTCCGAATAGACCTATCTTACCACCTTTTAAATATGGTGCTAGTAAGTCAACAACTTTTATACCAGTCTCTAGTATCTCAGCTCCTGGGTTTAATTCATCGAATGCTGGTGCTTCTCTATGTATAGGGTTTTTAGGAGCATCTTTTGGAGCTTCTTTACCATCAACTGGCTCACCTAATACATTGAATATTCTTCCTAAAGTTTCTTCTCCTACAGGAACACTTATAGCAGCTCCTGTATCAACAACTTCCATACCTCTTACTAGTCCATCAGTTGAACTCATTGATATACATCTTACAGTATCATCACCAACGTGTTGTGCAACCTCTACAACTATTTTCTTATCTCCGTGCTTTATCTCTAATGCATTTAATAGATTAGGTAAGCTTTTTTCATCATTGAACTTTACGTCAACAACTGGCCCGATAACCTGAACTATTTTACCTATGTTTGCCATGTCCTAACCTCCTTATTTATTGAGCTGAAGAAGCTCCTGCAACTATCTCAGATATTTCTTGAGTAACTGCAGCTTGTCTTGCTCTATTGTATTGTAATTCTAAATTAGATATCATTTCATTTGCATTGTCTGTTGCTGATTCCATAGCTGTTCTTCTTGCAGCTTGCTCTGAAGCGTAAGACTCAGCTAATCCTCCGTATATCATTCCTGATACATACTTAGGAACTATAAATCCAAGCACAGCGTCTGCAGAAGGTAAGTATTGAACTGCCGCTCCACTTTGCTTCTTCTCTTCACCTTTATTAGCTTCTATACTTATTGGTAAAAGCTTAACTAATCTTGGCTCTTGACTTAATGCAGAAACGAACTCTGTATATATTAATTTAACTTCGTCTATGTCTCCGTTTTGATACGAATCCATTACAGTTTTTGATATATTCATTATATCTTCATAGTTAGCATTTTCAACAGAAGGTATTGATCCTATTACTTCAAAGTCTCTTTTGCTAACAAATTCTTTTGCTTTTTTTCCTATAGTAACAACTTTAACATTTTTAGAGCCTTGAGTTTCAGCAGCTAACGCTTTAAATACATTTGCGTTGTATCCACCTGCAAGTCCTCTGTCTCCTGCTATTACTACATAACATCTATTTTTAACTTCTCTTTGTTTAAGAAATTCACTTTTAACTCCACTCGTACTTTTAGCTATATTCTCTACAGCTTCTTTTAAAGTGTTAAAATACGCTTTAGAACTTTCAGCTTTTTCCTTAGCTCTTCTAAATTTAGAAGAAGAAACTAATTCCATTGCTTTAGTTATTTGTTTCGTATTTTCAACACTGGCAATACGAGTTTTGATTTCCTTCATTCCAGCTCCTGCCAATTGAGTTACCTCCTTTTTTTAAAAAGGATTACGCTTCTATAACAAATTTCTTTTTGAAATCGTTTATAGCGTTCGTTAATTCTTGAGCAAAGTCTTCATTTGCAAGAATTTTTTCTCCTATTTGTGGATAATTAGCATCTATAAATTCTAATAATTCTGCTTCAAATCTTTTTATGTTATTTACAGGTATATCTGCTAATAAGTTATTTGTAACTGCAAATACCATTACAACTTGATTTGAAACTTCCATTGGTTGATGTTCTCCTTGTTTAAGAACCTCAACTATTCTTTCCCCTTGAGCAAGTCTCTTCTTAGTATCTTCATCTAGGTCAGATCCAAATTGAGAGAATGCAGCAAGTTCTTTATATTGTGAGTAAAGAAGTTTTAATGGTCCTGCAACTTTTTTCATTGATTTTATTTGTGCAGATCCTCCAACCCTTGAAACTGATATACCAGGGTCAACTGCAGGTCTTATTCCTGAGTAGAATAATTCTGGTACAAGGTATATTTGTCCGTCTGTTATAGATATAACGTTAGTTGGTATATAAGCAGAAACGTCCCCACCTTGAGTTTCTATTATAGGTAATGCAGTTATTGATCCTGCTCCTAATTCGTCAGATAACTTAGCTGCTCTTTCAAGTAATCTTGAATGTAGGTAGAATACGTCTCCTGGATACGCTTCACGTCCTGGTGGTCTCTTAAGTAATAATGACATCTCTCTGTATGCAACGGCATGCTTAGTTAAGTCATCATATACTATTAGTACATGTTTTCCATTGAACATAAATTCTTCACCCATAGCAACACCTGCATATGGAGCTAAGAATTGAAGTGGTGCAGATTCAGATGCAGTAGCAGAAACTACTATTGTATAATCCATTGCTCCACCTTTTTCTAACGTACTAACAACTTGAGAAACAGTAGAACGTTTTTGTCCTATTGCAACATATATACATATAACATCTTTACCTTTTTGGTTAAGTATTGTATCTACACATATAGATGTTTTACCTGTTTGTCTATCTCCGATAACAAGCTCTCTTTGCCCTTTACCTATTGGTATCATGGCATCTATAGCTTTTATACCTGTTTGTAATGGCTCATGAACAGATTTTCTAGCCATTATTCCTGTAGCTTCAGATTCAACTGGTCTGAACTTAGTTGCATTTATAGGTCCTTTTCCATCAACTGGTTGACCTAATGAGTTTACAACTCTACCTATCATTTCATCTCCAACTGGAACTTGAACGATATTACCAGTTCTTTTTACGATGTCTCCTTCTTTTATTCCAGAGTCATCTCCTAACATAACCGCTCCAACCATTTCTTCTTCAAGGTTAAGAGCCATTCCGTATACTTTACCTGGGAACTCTAATAACTCACCAGCCATAGCTTTTTCTAATCCGTAAACACTAGCTATACCGTCCCCAACTTTTAAAACACTTCCTGTATCTGTTAACTCTACTTTATTTTCGTAATTCTTTATTTGCTCTTTTATTATAGCACTTATTTCTTCTGGTTTTAAATTCATGGGTTCACCGCCCTCCTAAGATATTACTTGAGATAGTTGTTCCTTCATTTTATCTAAACGATTTTTAACCGTTCCATCTATCTCTTCGTTTCCAAGTCTAACTAGGACTCCACCTAATACAGACTCATCTACTTCATTTTTTAAAATAACTGTTTTGTTATATTTAGTTGAAAGTTTAGCTTGAAGATCTTCAAGCTCTTTTCCTTCCATAGGAACTGCTGTTACAGCCATTCCTTCTAATATATTGTTTTTATCATTTAATAAAGCTTTAAAAGCTTCTGCTATACCAGTTATTAAAGATAATCTATCTTTATCAGCTAATATTTTCATGAAATTTAACATTTCTTTATTTAATTGAGATCCAAATACATTAGATATTAAATCCTTTTTATCATCCTTTGAAACTATTGGAGATTTTAATATATTTGCAAACTCTTTATTTTCATTTATTATATCTACTACAGCCTTTAGCTCATTATATAGTTTTTCAGTCGACTTAGAGTCTTCTCCAACTTGGAATAAGGCTTCAGCGTATCTGCTTGCAACTATATTTATCATTGAGCTTCGCCTACCTCTTTTATAAAGTCATTTATTAGCTTTTCATGCTTAGACTTATCTAGGTCACTTTCTATAACCTTAGATGCTGCAAGTAAAGCTATTGAAGATATATCATCCTTAACTTCATTCATAACTTTTTGTCTTTCTTGTACTATATCTTTGCTAGCTTTTTCTTTTATGCTTGTAGCTTCATTTTTAGCTGTAGATATTATTTCCTCTGATTTTTGTTCTGCTCTTACAGTTGCTTGTTTTATTATTTCTTGCCCTTGCTCTTTAGCAGAACTTAATTTTTCTTCAAATTCTTTTTTGAACTTTTCACCCTCAGATTTAGATTTCTCTCCTTGAGCTAAGTTTGTTTGAATATCTTTTTCTCTCGCTTCTATTATACCTAAAACAGGTTTAAATAAAAGTTTCTTTAAAATAACAAACACTAAGAATGTATTTATTAATTGGAATAGTAATTCATACGTTAACCCAATTAGTGGTTTTAATTCCATCCTTATTCCTCCTTTCTACTAATCACAATTCGTAATTAGGAGATGGTTACCCACCTCCTATTTATGATACCTTAACCTTTAATTCTTATTATTTTATGAATGGATTAGCGAATAGAAGTATTATAGCTACAACTAAACCATATATTGCTGAAGACTCTGCAACTGCTGCTCCAAGTAACATTGTTTGAGTTATATCACCTTTAGCTTCTGGTTGGTTTCCAACTGCCTCTGCAGCTTTACCTGCTGCGAATCCTTGTCCTATTCCTGCTCCTATACCTGTTGCAACTGCGATACCTGCTCCTATAGCTGAACCTGCTAATATTATAGCTGTTTCCATGATTGTTTCCTCCTTAAATTTCAATAATTTTTATTTGTTTATTTACATATCAATTACTCTGTAGCATTTGATACAAATACCATCGTAAGCATTATGAATATGAACGCTTGTAATATACCAGCAAATATATCAAAGTATAAATGTAATGGTACTGGTATTATTAATTGTCCAAAAGGTATATTTATACCTGTTAAGCTTGTTGACACGAATCCTAAGAATTGATATAAAAGTGCCATGATAACAGATCCTCCTAATATATTACCAAATGGACGGAAACTTAATGATATAGGTTTTGCTAATTCCCCTATTATATTAAGCGGTAATAAGAATGGTATTGGCTCAAGTAACTCCTTGAACATTCCCATACCTTTTTTCTTGACACCTGCATAGTAAATCATAAAGAATGTTATTAATGCCCATGCTAATGTAGTGTCTAAATCTGTTGTAGGTGATCTAAATCCTAATAGTCCTATAAGGTTTGATGTTGCGAAGAATAAGAATAAACTTCCTATATATGGAACCATAAAAGGTAATTCTTTTATAGCTGTTGGGCCCATAGTTGTTTTTACAAACTTATCAAATCCACCTATAACAAATTCTAAAAATATTTGTACTTTACTAGTTGGAACTTTCTTTAAGTTTCTAGTTAAAAAATAAGATGCTATAGCAAGACCTGCTAATATTATCCAACTTGTTATAACTGTATCACTTAACTTGAAGTTTCCAAAATATAGTATATATTGTGCTTGCTTCACAGTTACGCCTCCTTTCTTTTAAGTTTGTCTACTACTACTCTTTTGCCTAATATAGAAAACTTAGTGCTCAATAAGCCTATGGTAGTTCCAATAACACTTATATGTGGAGATTTTGCTGAAACAAATAAAACCACACCTACTATTGTCATCCTTATTATGTATCTACTAGTTGAATATATTTGAGCCTTAGTAGGAGGACACGTTACTGATTTTTGTAACGAGATAGCTAATAATCTAAAATTTAACATAGCTATTATGCTCCCAAACAAAAGACCTGTAAGCATTTCTTTTGGAGAGTTTGATAAAAAAACAATAAGGATAGCTGCGATTAAATCAATTATGAGTATACCTTTATTTACGTCTCTTATTTGTTTTCCTAAACCATTATCCATTTAATCACTTCCTTTTTGCGTATACAATTAAGGTTTTATAAACACCACTAAATGCACCGCCTATTCCTAACAAAAGGAAAATCAATAATAAAAATGGACTTGTTCCAAATTTATCATCTAAGTACTTTCCTATAAAAGCACATCCTAAAATAGGGATTAAAATCATTAATCCTACTTGGCTTATTAAAGAAAGCATACTAAGAGCCTGTACATATTTTCTATGTTTATCTTCCATAAATATCATACCTCTTGTATCGTAATATATTTTAATTCTGTTAATTCATTGTACGTATGTAAGATGTTTGTTTGAAACGTTGAATATTTTAATTGTAAATTATATTTCATTATTATATTTCTTTT
>NZ_LBBT01000137.1 GCF_001006285.1 Paraclostridium benzoelyticum | reverse complement strand
AGACACCGCCCTTTCACGGCGGTAACAGGGGTTCGATTCCCCTATGGGTCACCAGTCGTGGGATTATAGCTCAGCTGGGAGAGCACCTGCCTTACAAGCAGGGGGTCACAGGTTCGAGCCCTGTTAATCCCACCATATAAATGCGGCCTGGTAGTTCAGCTGGTTAGAATGCCAGCCTGTCACGCTGGAGGTCGAGGGTTCGAGTCCCTTCCAGGTCGCCAACTTAATAAGCGGGAATAGTTCAGTGGTAGAGCGCAACCTTGCCAAGGTTGAAGTCGCGAGTTCGAATCTCGTTTCCCGCTCCAAATAAAAAATGTGGGTGCATAGCTCAGCTGGATAGAGCAACGCCCTTCTAAGGCGTGTGTCCGGGGTTCGAATCCCTGTGCGCTCACCAATCGTAAAAGGAGTTTCACATTTGTGAAGCTCTTTTTTTATATTAAAAAAGTATTTTATATATAAATTGAATATAGCTGGATTAATATAGTATAATACATATTGTAAGCAATTTAAGTATTATAAACAGGAGGAAAGTACTGTGTTTAATATAGATTCTTTTTGGCAAGGTTTTATTAGTTTAGCAAGTAATGTAAATATACCTGATATAGTAGATATAGCAATCGTTACCTATATCTTTTACAAAGTATATACTTTTATAAAAGATACTAGAGCAGAGCAAGTTTTAAAAGGGATGTTATTTCTTTTAGTGGCTACTAAGGTCAGCGAAATATTTAATTTACATACATTATATTGGATGTTAGAAAATACTTTAACAGTAGGTTTGATTGCAGTGCTTATAATATTTCAACCAGAGCTTAGATCTGGGCTTGAATATATAGGAAGAACTAAATTTACTTTTTTAGGTAAAAATAATTATACTATATCAGAAGATCAACTTAAAAAAGATATAGAAGAAATCGTTGAATGTCTATACTCTCTATCAAGACAAAAAATAGGTGCCCTTATAATAATGGAAAGAGATACTAGAATAGGGGAAGTTATAAATACTGGGACTATAATTGATGCTGAAATATCTAGACAGTTATTAATAAATATATTTATACCTAATACACCTCTTCATGATGGTGCGGTTGTTATTAGAGATGGAAAAGTAAAAGCTGCAGCATGTTTTTTACCACTTACTGAAAGTAAGGACTTAAGCAAAGATTTAGGAACAAGACATAGAGCTGCAATCGGAGTAAGTGAAATTTCTGACTGTTTATCTCTTATAGTATCAGAAGAAACAGGAGCAGTTTCAATAGCTAAGTCAGGAAAGTTATATAGAAATATGACAAAAGAAAGATTAACTAATATATTACGAAGCAATTTAAAATCTAGTGATCAAGATCAAGAAAAAGGCTTTTTAAAAGGTGGTATATTTAGATGAAAAATAGATTAAAAAATAATACTAAAATAAAATTAATATCATTATTAAGCGCATTAGTTCTATGGCTATATGTTATGACAGTAGAAGATCCAGTAGAAACTAGGACCTTTAGTGATATACCTGTAACAATTACTAATATGAGCATACTAGAAGAAAGAGGGTTAACGGTATATCCAAAAGAGGAATTACTTGCAGATATATCTATAAGAGCTAATTTATCAAGCTTAAGACCTATAAATAGAGATAACATATACATTTATGGAAGACTAGATGATCCTAAAGAAGGAAAAAATGTAGTATATTTACAAGCTAATTTACCTGAGCGTGTAAATAAGTATGATATTAAGCCAAATGTCATAACATTAGATTTAGAAAAAGTAGTAAATGAGAAAAGAAGTATATCTGTAGATGTTGAAGGAGAACCAAAAACTAATATTGATAATATAGATATAAATAAGAAAACTGTAGATGTGAGTGGACCTAGAACTCTTGTTAATAAGGTGACTAGAATTAAAGCTACTTTGGATGCATCTGATAAATATAAAGACTTTTCGACTAAGTTGAAATTAGTGCCAGTAGATGCTAATGGAGATGTAGTTAAAGGGGTTAAATTAGATGATAATTTTGTTGTAGCAACAGTAAAATTTTTACAAGAAAAGGTAGTTCCAGTTAAGTTAGTATTTGATGACAGTGTAGCTAATCAATCTAATTTAGAAAACTATTCTATAAATCCAAAGGATATAACTATAGAAGGAAAGAAAGAAGCACTAGACAATATAAATGGTATAAACACAAAACCTATAACTGCTAATGATTTGAAAAGTAATAATAGCATAGATGTAGCATTGGATATACCTAAGGATATAAAAATTAAAAATAATATCTCAAGTATCAAGCTAAACATAAATAAAAATATAACAAGTGAGTTTCTAATTTCAAAATCTGATATAGAAATTATCTCAAAAGAAAATGAAACTGGAAAAGAGGTCGATTTAAGTAAAATTCCAGAAAATATAAAAATAACAGTTAGTTATTCTGATGAGATAAAGGATTTAAGCCAAAAAGATATACAATTATATATAGATATGGCGGATACATCCCAAGGTGAAGGTAAATACGTTATAAAATATAAAAGTGAATATAATTTTAAAAATGTTCAAATAGAACCTAAAACGGTAGAAATATAGCGAAAAATAAGAGGATGTGGCAAAAATTAGTAAGTTAAATAAATAATTTTTGTTGCATCTTTTTTATTTTAGATATATGATAAAAATGTGAAGGAAAACAATTTCATAGATATCTAAAATAAAATGGGGTGACGTTTTGAGAAGCTTTAATGATGTAATAAAGTACGCGAAAGAAAGAGGGCCTAAAATCATATCAGTTGCTTGCTCTCAAGATAAAGAAGTTTTAATTGCTGTTGATATGGCGAAAAAAGAAGGAATAGCTAATGCAATATTAGTTGGAGATATAGAAAAAACAAAAGAGATAGCGAAGGAATTAAATATAGATTTAGATGGATATGAGTTAATAGATGAAAAAGACTTAGCTCAAGCATCTTTAAAAGCGGTTAGTTTAGTATCTGAAGGTAAAGCAGATATGGTAATGAAAGGCTTAGTGGACACATCAATAATATTAAAGGCGGTATTAAATAAAGAAGTTGGATTAAGAACAGGAAACATATTAAGTCATGTTGCTGTTTTTGATGTTAAAGGATATGATAGACTTTTCTTTATAACAGATGCTGCTATGAACTTATCACCAGATGTTCAAGGTAAAAAACAAATCATAGAAAACGCTTGCGTAGTTGCGCATGCACTAGATATAGAAGAACCAAAAGTAGCTGCTATTTGTGCTAAAGAAAAAGTAAATCCTAAGATGCAAGATACTATAGATGCAAAGGATTTAGAGGAAATGTGTGCAAATGGAGATATAAAAGGATGTATAGTAGGGGGACCGTTTGCTTTAGATAATGCTGTTTCAGAAGAAGCTGCAAAACATAAAGGAATGAGTCATCCTATAGCAGGAAAAGCAGATATATTACTAGCTCCAGATATAGAAGCTGGAAATATACTATATAAATCACTAGTATTCTTCTCTGAAACAAAAAATGCAGGAGTTATAGTAGGGGCTAAGGCACCAATAATATTAACTTCAAGAGCTGATAGTGAAGAGACTAAGCTAAATTCTATAGCATTAGGAGTTTTAATGGCTGCAAAAGTTAAATAGATGAATATACAGGGGGCTTAATATGGAAAATTTATTTAAAATACTAACGATAAATCCAGGATCAACATCAACTAAGATAGCAGTTTTTGAAAATGAAAACTTATTATTTGAAAAGACATTAAGACATTCATCAGAAGAAATTGGACAATATGAAAAAATATCAGATCAATTTGAATTCAGAAAAAAAGTTATAGAAGATGCATTATTAGAAGGTGGAATAAAAGTATCAGACTTAAATGCTGTAGTAGGTAGAGGTGGACTTTTAAAACCTATAACAGGTGGTACATATAGTGTAGATGAAGATATGATGGAAGATTTAAAAGTAGGAGTACTAGGAGAACATGCATCTAACTTAGGAGGGCTAATAGCTAAAGAAATAGGTGACAGTGTAGGACTACCTTCATATATAGTAGATCCAGTTGTAGTTGATGAATTACATGATGTAGCAAGAATATCAGGAATACCAGAAATATCAAGAAAAAGTATATTCCACGCACTAAATCAAAAAGCTACTGCAAGAAGAGCTGCTAAAGATTTAGATAAGAAGTATGAAGATTGTAACTTTATAGTTGCTCATATGGGTGGAGGAATTTCAGTTGGAGCTCATAAAAAAGGTTCAGTTATAGATGTTGCAAATGCTTTAGATGGAGAAGGTCCTTTTTCTCCAGAAAGAAGTGGGGGTCTTCCAGTAGGAGACTTAGTAAAAATGTGTTTTAGTGGAGAATATTCACTTGATGATATAAAGAAAAGAATAAAAGGCAATGGAGGTTTAGTAGCATACTTAAATACTAATGATGGTAGAGAAGTAGAATCTATGATTGCTGAAGGAAATGATAAAGCTAAATTGGTTTATGAAGCAATGGCATACCAAGTTGCTAAAGAGATAGGAGCTTGTGCATCAGTATTAAATGGAGATGTAGATGCAGTTTTATTAACTGGAGGAATAGCTTACTCAAATATGTTTACGAACATGATAATTGATAAAGTTAAATTTATAGCTGAGGTAAAGGTTTACCCAGGGGAAGATGAAATGATAGCATTAGCTCAAGGTGGTCTTAGAGTTCTAAATAAAGAAGAAGAAGCCAAAGTTTATGGAAAAGAATTAGCTACTGCTAATACATTATAAAAGGTGATTATATGATAAAAAATGACAAGAGGATTAGAATCATTATAGGTCATTATGGTAGTGGCAAAAGTGAGTTTTCTATGAATTATGTAACAAAGCTTAGAGACCTTACTGATGCTAAAGTTGCGATATCAGATCTTGATATTGTAAACGTTTACTTTAGGACTAGAGAAAAAAGAGATTTTTTACAATCTAAAAATATAATGCCTATAGATAGTTCAATACAAGCAACTTCATTAGATTTACCAGCTGTATCAGCTCAAGTTACAGCGCCTTTAACAGATAAATCGTATGATTATGTAATTGATGTAGGAGGAGATGATGTAGGGGCTAGAGTTTTAGGTAGATTTAGTCATCTTGTAGAAAAAGACGATTATGATATGTTTTGCGTGGTTAATGCAAATAGAGAGCAAACTCAAACTACGAGTGATGTGATAAATCATATTCGAGCTATAGAAAACTCATCAAAATTAAAAGTAACAGGACTTATAAATAATACACATTTAGTTAGAGAAACTACTATAGAAGACATCCTAAAAGGACAAGAACTAGTTAAAGAAGTTTCAAATATAACTAATATACCAATAAAGTATGTTACTTGTTTAGAAAGCTTAATACCTCAACTTCCAACAAACTTAGATGGGGATATATTTCCAATAAATTTATACATGAGAGAATGTTGGATGTAAAATGAGGTTTAAATATATACAGTTCAAGGAGGCTAATTAAAATGGCTAAGGGAAAAGTTACTTTTGACCAAGACTTATGTAAAGGGTGTGCACTTTGTGTTTCAGCATGTCCAGTTAAGATTGTAGAAATAGACAAGGCTACAATAAACAAAAAAGGATATAATCCAGCTTCTGTTTCTGATATGGATAAATGCGTAGGATGTGCAAATTGTGCAACTATGTGTCCAGATGCAGTTATAACAGTAGAGAGAGACTAAATACAAACTTAAGGGGGAATTAAAATGGCTAAGATACTTATGAAGGGTAACGAAGCAATAGGGAAAGCAGCTATGGAAGCTGGCTGTAAGTATTTCTTTGGTTATCCAATAACACCACAAAACGAGTTACCAGAATATATGTCTAGAGAACTACCAAAAAATGGAGGAGCTTTTGTTCAAGCAGAATCAGAAGTATCTGCGATAAATATGGTTTATGGAGCAGCAGGAGCAGGTGCTAGAGTTATGACATCTTCATCTTCGCCAGGAATAGCTTTAAAACAAGAAGGTATAACATACGCAGCAGGAGCAGAGCTTCCATGTGTTGTTGTTAATATAATGAGAGGTGGTCCAGGACTTGGAGGAATACAACCATCTCAATCTGACTACTTTATGTCAACAAGAGGTGGAGGAAATGGAGATTATAGAACTCCAGTTTATGCACCAGCAACTGTTCAAGAAGCTGTTGATATGGTAATGGAAGCTTTTGAAGTTGCAGATTACTACAGAACTCCAGTTATGGTAGTTGGAGATGGTATGATAGGTCAAATGATGGAACCAGTAGAATTTAATAAGCCTAAAACAAGAGAATTAGCTCCAAAAACTTGGGCTAGTGTTGGAACTAAAATGGAGAGAAAACCAAATATAATAAACTCTTTATACTTAGATCCAAAATCTCTAGAAGATCACTGTATAAATTTAGATGCTAAATATAAAGAAATAGAAAAAAATGAAACTGCATATGAAATGTACAAAACAGAGGATGCTGAAATAGTATTCGTAGCATACGGAACTACTTCAAGAATCGTTAAAAATACAATAGAAAGTTTAAGAGAAGAAGGTATAAAAGCTGGTCTTATAAGACCTAAAACTTTATGGCCATTCCCATTTGAAGCATTTAATCAAATACCAGAAGCTAAGAACTTATTAACAGTAGAAATGAGTACTGGACAAATGGTAGAGGATGTTAGACTAGCTATAGAAGGTAGATTACCTGTTCACTTCTATGGAAGAACAGGTGGTATGATACCATCACCAGCAGAAATAGCTGCAAAAGCTAAAGAAATAGTAGAACAATCTCAACAAGTTGCTATGGGAGGTGCTAGATAATGACACTTGTATTCAAGAAAACTCAAGGATTAACAGATAACCAAACACACTACTGTCCAGGATGTACACATGGTATAATCCATAGATTAGTAGGAGAAGTATTAGAAGAACTAGGTGTATTAGGAGATACTATAGGGGTTGCTCCTGTTGGGTGTTCAGTTTTAGCATACAATTACTTTAACTGTGACATGCAAGAGGCTTCTCATGGTAGAGCACCAGCTGTTGCTACAGGTATAAAAAGAGTTCATCCAGATAAAGTAGTATTTACTTATCAAGGAGATGGAGACTTAGCATCTATAGGAACTGCTGAGATAGTTCATGCGGCTGCAAGAGGAGAAAAATTTACAACAATATTTGTAAATAATGCTATATATGGTATGACAGGTGGGCAAATGGCTCCAACAACTTTATTAGGTCAAAAAGCTACTACAGCTCAAAGTGGAAGAGATATAAATTTACAAGGAGCTCCTATAAGAATGGTTGAAATGTTAGGAACTTTAGATAGAGCTGTATTTGTAGAGAGAGTTTCTGTAGATACTCCTGCTAATGTAAGAAAAGCTAAAAAAGCTATAAAGAAAGCTTTTGAAGTTCAATTAGCTGGATTAGGATTTGGTATAGTAGAAGTATTATCAACTTGTCCTACAAACTGGGGATTAACTCCTCAAGATTCATTACAATGGCTAAGAGATAATATGATGCCATACTATCCAATAGGAAATATTAAAGATGTTAAAGTTGAGGAGGCGAAGTAATATGGCTACAGAAAGAGTAATATGTGCAGGATTTGGTGGTCAAGGTGTTATGTCTATGGGACAATTACTTACTTATGCAGGAATGCTTGAGAAAAAGGAAGTTTCATGGCTACCATCATATGGACCAGAAATGCGTGGAGGAACTGCTAACTGTTCAGTAACAATTTCTGATACTCCAGTAGGATCACCAGTTATAACTGATGATGCAACTTGTGCTATAGTTATGAACTTACCTTCACTTGATAAATTTGAAAAAGATGTTGTTCCTGGGGGTAAAATACTAGTGAACAGTTCATTAATAGAGAAAAAAGTTGAAAGAACAGACGTAAAAACTTACTACATACAAGCTAATGAATTAGCTTTAGAACTTGGAAATCCAAGAGTTGCTAATATGATAATGTTAGGAGCATACTTAGAGTTAAATAAATGTGTGGAAGTAGATTCTGTATTAGAAGCATTTAAAAAAGTTTTCGGGCCAAGTAAAGAAAAATTTGTTCCATTAAACAAAGCCGCTTTACTAAAAGGTGCTGAAGCAGTTAAATCTCAAGAAGCGCTTGCATAATTGAAATATGTCATATTTAGTTAATTAAAGACAGAAAAAAGACAATGGTGTAAATACTATTGTCTTTTTTTGTGAAACATATTACAATAACAATTATGAACTAAAGACTATGATTGAACATAATATAAAACTGTGATATATTTAAAAGTCTTTATTGCTGGAAGGAGTTTTTTTGATGAGAAAATATTTTGGAACTGACGGAGTAAGAGGAATAGCCAATACAGAACTTAACTGTGATCTAGCGTATAAGCTAGGTAGAGCAGGTGGGTATGTTTTAACTAAAGGGAAAGATAAAGTTAAGGTTGTAGTTGGTAAAGATACTAGAGTATCTGGAGATATGCTAGAATCAGCTCTTATAGCTGGACTTATGTCAGTTGGATGTGATATTATAACTGTTGGTGTAATACCAACTCCAGGAGTAGCATATTTGACTAAACACTACAATGCAGATTGTGGAGTAGTTATATCAGCATCTCATAACCCAGTAGAATATAATGGAATAAAATTCTTTAATGAACATGGATATAAACTTGATGATTCTATTGAACTTGAAATAGAGTCATATATAGATGATATAGAAAAAGTAGAAGTACATCCAACTGGAGATAAAGTTGGTAAAAAGATACACGAACATGACGCTGTAAGAGATTACGTTGATTATTTAAAAACTATAGTTAATATAGATTTTAATGGATTAAAAGTTGTGTTAGACTGTGCGAATGGAGCTGCATACAAAGTTGCGCCAATGGTGTTTGAAGAGTTAGGAGCAGATGTTGTAGCTATAAATAATACACCAGATGGAAATAACATAAATGATAAATGTGGATCAACACACCCAGAAGGACTTCAAGAAGCTGTATTAAAAAATAAAGCTGATTTAGGACTTGCATATGATGGTGATGCAGATAGACTAATAGCTGTAAATGAAAAGGGTCAAATTGTAGATGGTGACCATATAATGATATTAAGTGCAATATATTTAAAGAAGCACAACAAGTTAGCTAAAGACACTTTAGTTGTTACAGTTATGAGTAATATAGGTTTAGTTATAGCTGCAAAAGAAAACAACATAAATCTAGCAACAACAGCTGTAGGAGACAGATATGTTTTAGAGGAAATGAAAAACAGTGGATATAATTTAGGTGGAGAGCAATCAGGTCATATGATTTTCTTAGATTATAATACGACTGGAGATGGAACTTTAAGTTCTTTAGTTTTGGCTCAAATAGTTAAAGAAGAAGGTAAAACTTTATCAGAACTTGCAGCAGTAATGAATCAATATCCACAAGTATTAGTTAACGCTAGAATAAAAAATGAAAATAAAAATAGATACATGGAAATACCAGAAATTAAAGCTGAAATAGAAAGAATAGAAAAACTAATGGATGGATGTGGAAGAGTCTTAATAAGACCATCAGGAACAGAGCCATTAGTAAGAGTTATGTTAGAGGGTAAAGATGAAGGTCAATTAAAAGAGTTAGCTACAAATTTAGCTAACTTAATACAAGAAAAATTATCATAATTTAATAAGTAAATGCTGAAGGTTATATTCAGTATTTACTTTACAAGCGCCAGAACTTAGTAAAATCTAAGTTGACGAGGACAGAGTTAATCGAATTGTCGGCGGATACTCTGCGGTGTGTTTACCATCGTAAAGCTTTTACAAACCATATAAGTGATTATATGTACAAAAAAAAGTTTATGTAAACTGACCTGAATCTTAAAAATATATATAAAATTAATATTTTTAGGAGGACACAAATTATGTGTGGTATAGTTGGATATTTAGGAAATAAAATGGCAACAGAAGTTTTAGTAGAAGGATTATCAAAGCTTGAATACAGAGGGTATGATTCTGCAGGTGTTGCTATAAATACAGGAAATGAGTTAGAAATAAGAAAGTTTAAAGGAAGATTAGCTGTTTTAGCAGAGGATTTAGAAAAGAACCCTATAAATGGAGGTTTAGGAATAGGACACACAAGATGGGCGACTCATGGAGAGCCATCAGATGTTAATTCACATCCTCACTTTAATATGGATAGAACAATAGCTGTAGTTCACAATGGAATTATAGAAAACTATATGGAATTAAAAGAAGAATTACAAGCTGAAGGTGTAAAATTCTTATCTCAAACAGATACAGAAGTAGTAGCACATTTAGTTGATAAATATTATGAAGGTAATTTACTAGATGCAGTATATAAAGCTACTCAAAGATTAAGAGGAGCATATGCATTAGGTGTTATATGTAAAGATAATAATCAAGAATTAGTATCAGTTAGAAAAGATAGTCCTTTAGTTGTAGGACTTGGAGATGGAGAAAACTTTATAGCATCAGATATACCTGCAATATTAAAATATACAAGAAATGTATATTTCTTAGAAAATGGTGAATTTGTTCATATAGTAGGAGATAAAGTTACTATATTAAATGAAAATAGAGAAGTAGTAAATAAAGAAGTTAATGAAATTACTTGGGATGTTGAAGCTGCATCTAAAGGTGGATACGAACATTTCATGTTAAAAGAAATATATGAACAGCCTAATGGAGTAAAAGAAACATTAGTAAGAAGATTAAATGAAAACGGAGAAATCCATTTAGATGATATAAAAATGACTAAAGAAGATTTAGACAATATAAATAGAGTTTATATAGTAGCGTGTGGAACTGCTTATCATGCTGGACTTATAGGAAAGTTCGCTATAGAAAAATTTGCTAAGATACCAGTTATAACAGATATAGCATCAGAATTTAGATATAGAGATCCATTTATAGATGATAAGACATTATTAATATTAGTAAGTCAATCAGGAGAAACTGCAGATACTTTAGCTTCTTTAAGATATGCTAAAGAAAGAGGAGCTAGAATATTATCAGTAACTAACGTTGTTGGGTCTTCAATTGCAAGAGAATCAGACGATGTATTCTATACTTGGGCAGGACCTGAAATATCAGTTGCATCAACTAAGGCATATACAACTCAATTAGTATCATTCTATATGATAGCTTTAGACTTTGCTATAAAGAAAGGTACTATAACTAGAGAGTACTATAATGAAATGATAGAAAAACTAAAAGAAATGCCTTCAAAGGTTGAAGAAGCTTTAAAACAAGAAGATCATATAAAAGAAATTGCTAAGACTTTAAAAGAAAAGCATAGCGCATTCTACCTAGGTAGAGGATTAGATTATAATATAGCTATGGAAGGTGCTTTAAAAATAAAAGAAATATCATATATACATGCAGAAGCATTTGCTGCAGGTGAGTTAAAGCATGGAACTATAGCATTAATAGAAAAAGGAACTCCTGTAGTTGCTATAGCTTCTCAAGGAGAGTTATTTGAAAAAATGGTTTCTAACATGGAAGAGGTTAGAGCAAGAGGAGCATATGTAATTGCTGTAGCTCAAGAGAAAAATAAAGAAGTTGAAAAATCTGCTGATGAAGTGGTATATATACCTAATGTTGAGGATGTTTTATCAAGTATATTAACAGTTTTACCACTTCAATTATTATCTTACTATGTTGCAGTTGAAAGAGGTTGCGATGTAGATAAACCAAGAAATTTAGCCAAATCAGTTACTGTTGAATAATAAAAATCAAAGGTGATATCTCGATTTTATATTGAGAATCACCTTTTTAAACTTTATGTATAATTTTATATACAATACTAATTTAAGATACTGAGTAATTAACTAAATCTTAAAAATAGTGATTTGAAGCTTTTGAGAGTATAAGATAGGGTAAATCCAAATGAAACTCATACGAAAGCTTAAAAGCGCCAAATTTAGCCTCTAATGCGCAATTAAATATATTTCATAATGAATTGAGAAGCGAAGAACTATATCCTATATGTGGGCATCTTGGATATATGGAGTTATTGATGCAACCAGCTACACTTAAAATATTAAGTATAGCTTTTTTATTGTGTAAAATTATATATAATTGAATGTATATAGAAAAAATTATAATAATATATTAAAATATTTTTTGGAATCGATAATAGTATAACCGACCATTTTTTGTTAATACTTTATAGTATAAAACTGGAAATATGGGGAGGAAATACTATGAAAAAAATATTAGTAAGTACAAGTTTGATATTTATATTTTTATTAGGGATAGTTGTTTGCTATGGAGAATCAAAAAATGAAATAAAGAGCAATGGATATAAGCAACTAGTAAATACTTTTGAAAGCATAGATAGCAATTTTAAATTTTATAATATGAAAGCTAATGCGTATTTAGATAAATCTTTAAAAAAAGAAGAAATGAAAAATATTTGCATGGAAATAATTTCAAATCTAGGGCTTGAAGAATCGAATTTGAAATGGATTGAAAGTAAAAAGGATACTCAAACACAGGTATATGCACAGATAGATGAAAAAGATAGAAATATATCTATCATTGTCGCTAATAAAGGTAAAAATGAGTCATATATTATAGTTGACATATTAGAAAATAAAGTATATAAAGATATAGTGGATATTTATACGGTTGTAGAAAATACTCTAAATTTGTATTGCAAAAAAGTCGATATTTATACATGTATGGCTGGAGAGTATAAAAAAAAGTTACAACTACACAAATATGATGATATTTTGAAAAAAATATTATATAATATGAATGCTAAAGAAATAGATAGGGTTGAAGAAGAAAATTTTATGTCGGTAACAGCTTTTAGTAAATTGATTAAAACTGATTACCTTGAATATTTGGGAAATAAGGTAAATTTAAATATAGGAATTAGGTATAGCGAAAATGAAGAAAAAACTATGATTTACATAGCTACACCTATAATAAAATTAGATTATTAGTGTGAGGAGAAAAGTGAAATGGCAAAAATTTTAGTTAAGAAGAGTAATCCACTTGTAGGAAGTGTTAAAATAGATGGGGCAAAAAATGCAGTATTACCAATAATAGCAGCAACTTTATTAGCTGATGGGAAATCAGTATTAAAAGGGGTTCCTAATTTAAAAGACGTACATGTAATATCTGACTTATTAAGACATTTAGGGGCAGAAGTTGAATATAAAGACTGTACATTAACAGTAGATGCAAGTAATATAAAGACTTGTGAAGCTCCATATGAGCTTGTAAGAAAAATGAGAGCATCATTCTTAGTAATGGGACCATTACTTGCTAGATTTAATCATACAAAGATATCTATGCCAGGAGGATGCGCAATAGGAACTAGACCTATAGATTTACATCTAAAAGGATTTAAGGCATTAGGAGCTAATGTAATAATAGATCATGGATTTGTTGAAGCTAATGCAGAAAAATTAGTAGGAAGCAAGTTATACTTAGACTTCCCATCAGTAGGAGCTACAGAAAACATAATGATGGCTGCTGCTTTAGCAGAAGGAACAACGATAGTAGAAAATGCTGCAGAAGAACCAGAAATAGTTGATTTAGCAAACTTCTTAAATGAAATGGGAGCTGACGTAAAAGGGGCAGGAACTAATACAATAAGAATCAAGGGAGTTAAGTCACTTAAAGGTGCTGAACATACAGTTATACCAGATAGAATAGAAGCAGCTACATATATGGTTGCAGCGGCTATGACAAAAGGGGATATAACTATAGAAAATGTAATCATGGAACACTTAAAGCCTGTTGTAGCTAAATTAAAAGAGGCTGGATGTGAAATAATAGATATGGATAATGCTGTAAGAGTCAAAGGACCTGAAGTGTTAAAGCCAATAGATATAAAAACATTACCACACCCAGGGTTCCCAACAGATGTTCAAGCTCAATTTATGGCTATGGCTACTGTAGCAAATGGAACGGGAGTAGTTATAGAAACTGTATTTGAAAATAGATTTATGCATGTTGCAGAGTTCAATAGAATGGGTGCTAATATAAAAATAGAAGGTAGAAGTGCTATTGTTTCAGGTGTAGATCAATTACATGGATCAACAGTAAAAGCAACAGATTTAAGAGCTGGAGCTGCATTGATTTTATGTGGACTTATAGCTGAAGGAGTAACTGAAATAGGAGATATATATCATATACAAAGAGGATATGTAGACATAGATAAGAAGATACAAGCATTAGGTGGAAATATAGAAATAATTGAAGACTAAAAATTAGTCATAATTAACACGGGTTTTTCATAAAATTTATGGATTATAAGTATTTATCCAAGGAGGAAAATTTTATGAAAAACCCATTGTTAGTTTTAGCTAGTACTGTTTTGGTAACTGCGGCTATACCTATTTGTGTATCTATACTTGCATATAGTTCGGATTCAAAGCTAGATATAGTACCGCATATTCAAAACAAGCTAAAAATTGAAACTAAGCTAAAAATTAATAAAAAGAAAAGTATTAAAAATTACGAAACTATAGATAAGGAATCACCTAAAATAAAAGTTTATAATCATAAAAAAGGAATAGTGGAAACTCTAGACATAGAGGCTTACTTATGTGGAGTTCTTGCAGGTGAAATGTCCGCAGAGTTTGACAAAGAGGCTTTAAAGGCACAAGCGGTGGCGGCTAGAACATTTACGGTATATAGTGAAAAAACTGGTAAGCATAAGAATGCAGCTGTATGTACAGATTATAAGCATTGCCAGGAATATAAAAGTAAAGAAGAATTGCTAAATAAAAATGGCCAAGCTTGGATGGATAAGTCTTATACAAAAATAGAACAAGCTGTTAAAGATACTAAGGGTCAAATTATAGTATATAAAGATGAACCAATTTTACCATTATATTTTTCTACATCATCAGGAAATACAGAAAATAGTGAAGAGGTATTTAGTACTAAATATCCATATTTGAGATCTGTAGATAGTCCTTATGATAAAAATGCACCTAAATATGCATCTAATGTTAAGATAAATAATTCAGACTTTATAAATACATTAAGAAAAGGTTATCCGAATATGTCAATATCTAGTGATAAACTATCAAAACAAGTTAGTATAGAAGAAAGAAGTAAAGGTGGATCGGTTGAAAAGATAAATGTTGGAAATAAAGAGATATCAGGCCGTGATATAAGAAGTTTATTTAATTTGAATTCTGCTAACTTTGATTTGAAGTTTAATAAAGATTATGTGGATATTATTGTAAAAGGATATGGTCATGGTGTGGGCATGAGTCAATGGGGAGCAGAGGGAATGGCTAAGGATGGGTATAAATACTATGAAATATTAGAACATTATTACTCAGATGTAAATATTAAAGATACATATTAAAAACTCTAAACTAACTTGATTTACAAGTTAGTTTAGAGTTTTTTTACATTTTAAGAATTATGATGAAGTAAAAAATTGAAGAGATATTAATTTATTTATATATAGTGAAAAATTAATATTAAAAATATGAAAAGAAAATAAATATAAAAGAATAAAAATTGTATAAAAATAACAAATAAGGTACAAAATACAAATGTATGAATATATTTGGAGGTGCGTCATGAAAAAGAAAAAACTATTAGAGAAAGATGGTTTTTACTTAGCCTTATTTGTATGTGTTTGTTTAGTAGCAATTGGAGGTATTTGGTTTACAAAAAATAGTGTGGATGATTTAGCTTCAAAAAATGGTTTCTTAGATAATCAAAATAAAGTGGCAAAAGGTGATGAAGAAGGCGAAATTCACCTAATAGAAAAAGATGATAAAACTGTGCCAACAGCTACCAATTCAAAAGAGAACTTAGATAAGGTAAAAGAAAAAGAAGTTGTTAAAAAGGAAGAGAGCAAAATAAACTATCTAGGAGAAAAAGTGACTAGAGAGTATTCAGAAAAAGAGCCTAGTTACTCAAGTACATTAGATGTATGGGAAATACATAAAGCATTAGATGTACAAGCTAAAAAAGGAAGTAAAGTAAAATCAATAATTAATGGGAAAGTAACAGATGTTTTTAAAGATGACCAACATGGAATATCTGTAAAAGTAGAATCTAAAGATAAATTAGCTGTTGTGTATTCAAACTTAGATGACAAAGTATCTGTTAAAAAAGGACAAGAAGTTAAAGACGGAGATGTAATAGGAAAAGTAGGTAATACTACTAGTGTAGAAAGCTTAGAAGGTGCACATGTGCATGTAACTGCAACAAAAGATGGCAAAGATATAGACCCTATGAAGTTAATTAAATAAAAAATATAACAAGCTTAATCAAATTTGATTAAGCTTGTTATATTTTTTTGTTTTTTTACATATATATCACTAAGGTAGGATTTAAGGGGGGGAAGCTTTGAGATCGCATATAGAGGAAAGAGCTATAGTTGTAGCAAAGTATATATTAGAGAAGAAAACAACAGTTAGACAAACTGCTAAAACATTTGGTGTAAGTAAAAGCACTATACACAAAGATGTAACTGAACGATTAGAAGAAATTAATCCATCTCTTGCAAAAGAGGTTAAAATGGTTTTGGAAAAAAATAAATCTGAAAGGCATATAAGAGGGGGAATGGCAACAAAACAAAAATATGAAGTGAAGTGCAATAAAAATGTAGGTTGAAAAACCTACATTTTTTTCTTGACTAAAAACAAGTTTTTGTATATTTTGTATGTAGAGTGTTAAAATTAACGAAAAGTTTATATAAATTGAGAAGGAGTTGAATTTAATGACAAAAGGAGCTGATATCGGTATCGATTTAGGTACTGCAAATGTTCTTGTATATGTCAATGGAAGGGGTATTGTTGTAAAAGAACCTTCTGTTGTAGCAATAGATAAAAAGTCACAAACTGTTTTAGCTGTAGGTGATGAGGCTAGAAAGATGATAGGAAGAACACCAGGAAATATAGTAGCTATAAGACCTTTAAAAGATGGAGTAATATCTGATTATAATATTACTGAAAAAATGTTAACATATTATGTAGACAAAGTGGTAGACAAGAAAGGTTTTTCACGATTTTTTATGCCTAGAATAATGGTGTGTGTTCCAACGGGAGTTACTGAAGTAGAAAAGAGAGCTGTAGAAGAAGCTACAAGACAAGCTGGAGCTAGAGACGTTTATATTATAGAAGAGCCTATTGCGGCAGCTATAGGAGCTGGATTAGATATAGCTAAGCCTGATGGGAATATGGTTGTTGATATAGGTGGAGGAACAGCAGATATAGCTGTAATATCTTTAGGAGGAGCGGTTGTAAGTGAATCTATAAGAATGGGGGGAGACAAATTCGATGAATATATAGTAAATTATATGAGAAAAAAGCATAATTTACTTATAGGTGATAGAACTGCTGAACAAGTTAAAATTAATATTGGAACTGCACATCCTAGAGAAGAAGAAGTTACTATGGATGTAAAAGGTAGAAATTTAGTAACAGGACTTCCTCAAAAAATAACTATAGATTCAAAAGAAATGTTGAATGCTTTAGAGGATGGAGTTAACCAAATTGTATCTACTGTTAGATCTGTACTTGAAAAAACACCTCCAGAACTTGCAGCAGATATAAGTGAAAGTGGGATAATAATGACAGGTGGAGGAGCTCTTTTACATGGACTAGATAAAAGAATAGAGGAAAGTACAGGTATGCAAGTTAAAATAGCTGAAGATCCTTTATCGTGCGTTGCTAAAGGTACAGGAGAGTCCCTATCAGCACTAGATATGTTAGAAACAGGTGGAACAGGTTTATTTAAAAGAAAAATTATAAAAGGAGAATAATAATATGCTAAATATTGATCAAATAAAGGAATTAATACCTCATAGATATCCATTTTTACTTGTAGATAAAGTTATTGAACTTGAAGAAGGGAAAAGAGCTGTAGGTATAAAAAATGTAAGCGTTAATGAACCATTTTTCCAAGGTCATTTTCCAGAATATCCTATAATGCCAGGAGTTTTAATTATAGAAGCGATGGCTCAAGTTGGAGCTGTAGCTATGATGTCTATAGACGAAAATAAAGGAAAACTAGGTGTATTTGCAGGTATAGATAAAGTTAGATTTAAAAAAGAAGTTAGACCTGGAGATACATTAAGAATGGAAGTTGAAATGACTTCTTTAAGAAGAAATATAGGAAAAGCTAATGCGAGTGCATATGTTGATGGAGAATTAGTTTGTAGTGGAGAATTAATGTTTGCATTAGTTCAAAAATAAAGAAGCTGCCTTTTGACAGCTTCTTTATTTTTGATTGTAAAGGGGATATATTGAAATCAGGTTGAAAGTATCAAGGATAATGCTATTATTTCAGCCATATCTAAAATAAAGCTTAGACGTATACTGTTAAATGAAAATTTATTATTTTCGTCTACTTTATCAACAATACCAACAATGGAATAATTCCCAATTTCAGGAAGTTTCTTACCTACTCCCTTTCCGGGCAGGATAGGTCCTTTTCTTACTTGTAAATTTCCTATATTGCTCTTTGATCCTAGACAAGCATCTATAGCCAGAAAATTACCATTAACATGTTTTTTCTTTATAGACTGTAGGGATTCATATATATTTAAAGCATGAATAGGTTTATCTAAAGTACCATAAACAGGATATTTATAATTGCTGTTTTTTAACATCGTTCCAACTAAAGGGCCTAAAGAATCGCCTATAGCTCTATCTGTTCCTATACAAACTATAACCGTATTCTCATCAATTATATCTTTTAATGTATCACTAAGGATTTGAACAACATTATCTTTTTTATAGTTTACTTTAGCCAAATACATAGGAACATCCCCCCTTAAAATAAATATATGAGAGCCTAAAGTAAAAAATAACATTTAAAATTTAAAGAAATATATTGATAAGAATCATTAATCATAGTATACTTAAAAAGTAATAAAAATTAATAAAATTTCTTAATTACCTTATTAAGAGAGGTGGAGGGACAGGCCCTGTGAAACCCAGCAACCATTCCGAATGGAAAAGGTGCTAATTCCTACAAGATGTTATATCTTGAAAGATGAGGTTAGTTAATTATTGACGAATATAATTAACCTCTTCTTTTAAAAAGAAGAGGTTTTTTTAATATCAAGAAAGACTATTCCAAGTATGGATCTAAGGTAATAGAAAGAATTTTAATCTAAGGTTAAAAGAAAATAGGAGGAAAGTTTAATGGCAAAACATTTATTTACTTCAGAATCAGTTACAGAAGGGCATCCAGATAAAATATGTGATCAAATATCAGATGCAATATTAGATGCACTTTTAGAAAAAGATCCACAAGCTAGAGTTGCTTGCGAAACAACAGTTACAACAGGATTAGTATTAGTTGCAGGAGAAATAAGTACAAACACTTACGTTGATATACCTAAATTAGTTAGAGAAACAGTTAAAGGAATAGGATATACTAGAGCTAAGTTTGGATTTGACGGAGATACTTGTGCAGTTATAACTTCTATAGATGAGCAATCAGGGGATATTGCTATGGGAGTTGATGAAGCTTTAGAAAATAGAAGTGGAGAATTAACTGAAGATGAAATAGAAAAAATAGGAGCTGGAGATCAAGGAATAATGTTTGGTTTCGCGTGTAATGAAACAGAGGAATTAATGCCTCTTCCGATATCTCTTGCTCATAAGTTATCAAGACGATTAACAGAAGTTAGAAAAAGTGGAGAGTTAGAATACTTAAGACCAGATGGAAAGACTCAAGTTACTGTTGAATATGATGGAAATAAAGCAGTTAGAGTTCATACAGTATTAATATCTACTCAACATTGTGAAACAGTAAGTACTGAGACAATAAGAAAAGATTTAATAGAAAAAGTTATAAAAGTTGTTATACCAGAAACACTTTTAGATGAGGAAACTAAAATATATATAAATCCAACTGGAAGATTTGTTATAGGAGGACCTCAAGGAGATACAGGGCTTACTGGAAGAAAGATAATAATAGATACTTACGGTGGATACTCAAGACATGGAGGAGGAGCTTTCTCAGGAAAAGATCCTACAAAGGTTGATAGATCAGCAGCATATGCTGCAAGATACGTTGCTAAAAATATAGTAGCAGCAGGGCTTGCAGACAAATGTGAAATAGAATTAGCTTATGCTATAGGAGTTGCTAGACCATTATCTGTATTCATAGATACATTTGGAACTGGAAAAGTAAGTGAAGAATTACTTGTTGACTTAGTTAACAAGAACTTTGATTTAAGACCAGGAGCAATAATAAGAGATTTAGACTTAAGAAAGCCTATGTATAAAAATGTTGCAGCTTACGGACATTTTGGTAGAACTGATTTAGATTTACCATGGGAAAGAACAGATAAATCTGAAACTTTAAGAGAACAAGCTGGTTTATAATAAATATTTACATTAGTAAATAAGAAGACTGTAGATTTACAGTCTTCTATTTTTTTTATATAAATTTAGCTGTATAA
This sequence comes from Paraclostridium benzoelyticum, assembly GCF_001006285.1. Taxonomy (GTDB): domain Bacteria; phylum Bacillota; class Clostridia; order Peptostreptococcales; family Peptostreptococcaceae; genus Paraclostridium; species Paraclostridium benzoelyticum. The sequence goes on along the minus strand of NZ_LBBT01000137.1, from coordinate 38,658 downwards.
TAATAGTAAATTATGTAAACGCTAAAGTTAGAATTTTTATAGGAGATTATTTATGGAAAAGATTGAAGGAATGATAAGTGATATTATATTTAAGAATGAAGATAATGGATATGTTATAGCTCATTTATCAAACGAAAATAATGATATAGTTATAGTTGGATGTATGCCTACTTTAACAGTTGGAGAGAGTATAGAAGTTGAAGGAAAATGGATAAATCATAAAACTTATGGAACTCAATTTGAAGTTAACTCATTTATGCCAGTTACACCATCATCTATAGAAGGTATATATGTATACTTATCCTCTGGAATAATAAAAGGTATAGGAGAAAAGATGGCAAAGAGGATAATCGAAAAGTTTGGAGTAGATACCTTAGATATTATTCAAAATTCTCCGCATAGACTTTCAGAAGTTGAGGGCATAGGGAGTAAAAAAATTGAGCAGATAGCTAAAAGTTATGAAGAAAATAGAGAATTAAGAAATATAATAATGAATTTATCTCCTTATGGAATAACTCCTAACTTTTGTTTGAAGATATATAAAAGATATAAAAATAAAGCAATAGATATAATAACTAAAAATCCATACAAGTTAGCAGAGGATATAAGAGGAGTAGGGTTTAAAGTAGCAGATAAAATAGCATCAAATTTAGGAATAGATAAATTTTCTAAAGACAGAATAATGCAAGGTATTCTATACACATTAAATCAATCTTTAGGAAGTGGGCATACATATTTACCTAAGAATGCCTTAATAGATGAAGCTAGCAAACTGTTGGGTGTAGATAATGAATATATTTCAGATTCAATTTTAAGATTAGCGTATGATCAAAAAATTCATATTGAAAGAAATTTGGGAGATGAAGATCACATATACCTAATACCATATTATCTATCTGAGAATGGAGTTTGTAAGCAAATAATAAAGTTATCTCAATCTCAATTTAAAGAACTAAATATAGATATAGACGAAGAAATAGAAGATATAGAAAAAGAAACTAATATAAAGTTAGCTACAAATCAAGTATTAGCAGTAAAAGAAGCTGTTGAAGGTGGATTAGTAGTTATTACTGGAGGGCCCGGTACAGGAAAGACGACAACTATAAATACTATAATAAAAGTATTTGAAAATAATAAACAAGAAGTTCTTTTAGCTGCACCTACAGGTAGAGCAGCAAAAAGAATGAGTGAGACTTCTAATAAAGAGGCTAAGACAATCCACAGGCTATTAGAAATGGGATATGCAACAGACTCAGAAGAACTAGTTTTTTTAAAAGATGAAGAAGATCCTATAAAAGCAGACGTAGTTATCGTTGATGAAGTTTCAATGGTAGATATTGTTTTAATGTATAGTTTATTAAAAGCAATAAGACCAGGAACTAGATTAATTTTAGTTGGAGATAGTGATCAGTTACCATCTGTTGGAGCTGGAAATGTTTTAAAAGATATTATTGATTCAGAGGTTATAAATGTTGTTAGATTGGATGAAATTTTTAGGCAAGCTCAAGAAAGTATGATAGTTGTAAATGCCCATAGAATAAACAAAGGATTACCACTTCACCTAAATGTTAAAGGGAAAGATTTTTTCTTTATAAAAAAAGATACAAATGAAGCAATTCTAGAAGAAATAGTTGGATTAGTTAGCGAAAGGCTACCTAAATTTTATAACTTAGATAAACTACAAGATATACAAGTTCTTGCACCTATGAGAAAGGGTGATTTAGGTGTTACAAATTTAAATATAGAGTTACAAAAATATTTAAATAAAGAAGAAAAGTTTAAAGTTGAAGAAACACTACAAAAAAGGATTTTTAGAGTTGGCGATAAAGTTATGCAAATAAAAAATAATTATACTAAAAAATGGGAAAATGAAGATAAGAGTGAAAATGGAGAAGGTATATACAATGGAGATATAGGTTATATTTATCATATAGATAAGGAAAATAAAATTATATATGTTCTATTTGATAAAACTAAAATAGTGTCTTATGAATACTCTGAGTTAGATGAATTGGATCATAGTTTTTGTACGACAATACATAAAAGTCAAGGAAGTGAATTTCCAGCTATTGTAATTCCAGTAACTTGGGCCCCGCCTATGCTATTAAATAGAAATCTACTTTACACAGCGGTAACTAGAGCTAAACAATTAGTAGTTTTAGTTGGAGATGTTAAATACTTAGAATTTATGATAAAAAACAATAGGATAAATGATAGACACTCTAATTTAAGTAAAAAGTTGAATAGATTAAAAAAAGAAGGGGTGTTGATAAAAAATTAAATCAATTTTTTATAAAATTTTAGATATAATATATCCAGAAAATATTAAGTGTATTATATGCAATAAACCTATTAGTAAAAATAATACATACTCATTATGTAAAGATTGTTTCAATGAACTAAATTTTATAAATGATGGATGTCTAAAATGTGGAAAAACTATATTAAATGAAACTATAGAAACATTAAAGCCTGAAGACTTATTAAATGGATGTCCATCTTGTATAAATAAAACGTATTATTTTGAAAAAGCTATAGGATGTATAGAATATAGTGAAACTAGTAAAAAGATAGTATTTGGATTTAAATATAATGATAAAACATTTATGGTAAATATTATATCTAAGATAATGAAAGAAAAGTTAGATACTCAAAATATAAATTATGATTATATACTGTATGTTCCATTACATAAGAAAAGAGAAAGAAAAAGAGGGTTTAACCAATCAAAACTTATTGCAAAAAAACTTGGTAAAATAGAAAATATAAAGGTTTTAGATTCTATATATAGGAATAAGAATACTACTAAATTATTTAAATTAACAAATGAAGAAAGATCAAGAGAAGTAAAAAATGCATTTGGTTTTTATAAGAGTATAAATTTATGCAAAAATAAAAATGTATTACTTATAGATGATATATTTACTACGGGAAGTACTGTAAATGAAATATCAAAAATGTTGAAATTTAAAGGTGTGAAAAAAATTTATATATGTACATTTTTAACTAGAATAAATTGTTATTGACATATGAGTCTTAAGATATTAAAATGTATTAGTAATGTGTTAGGTCTGTGGTTGAAAGTTCATGCCAGTTGCAGGCGAAAGGACCCACGTAAGTTAATTCTAAAAATGGGATTAATGATCATGGTGCAGCTTAGAAGTAAGACCTGCCGATATTAAAATCGAGAGAGTCAGTAGTGCGGCGAACCCAAGCGAAATCTCCAGCAGGCGAGTGTGGGGGCAAAGACCAGGTCAGCTAAAATATTACTAAAGTACCTTTAGAGGTGCTTTTTTTTTGTTTAAATGCAATTTTTTTTTAATTTATTCGAAAATATGACAACAATAAACAAATTAATAACAAATAAACATTAGTTCTGTGGATATAAATAAAGCAAAGAATGTGTAAAAATAAATAAATACAGACTTATTAACATTTTTATCCACATTATCCACAGGTTATAATGATAAATCAATCCACATGTTGTTCAAGGTTTACAATTAATCGACAAAAATAAATTTATTTACCTTGAATATTATAATTCCAAGAAGCTAACAATAAAAATAAAGGAAATTGAATTTAAACATAGAAATTAAATAAGTATAAGTTGTTGTGCTTATATATATCTGAAGGGAGATGTTCTTATGAAGATAAAAATATCTGGGAAACAAATGCAATTAACAGATGCAATAAAGGATTCAGTAGAAGAAAAATTAGAAAGATTAGACTACTACCTTCACCCAGAAACAGAAGTAAAAGTTACAGTAAGTGCTAAAAAGGCAAGACAGAAAGTAGAAGTAACTATAATACCAATAAGCGGTCCTATAATAAGAGCAGAAGATACAGAGGAAAATTTATATGCTGCTATAGATGTAGTATATGATAAGTTAAATACTCAGTTAAGAAAGTATAAAAAAAGAGTACAAGATAAGCATCAATCAAATGAAAGTATAAGATTTAGCCATATAGAAGATTTATCGGAAGAAGAGTTAAATGATGAAAATGAAAATTCTATAGACATTTCAATAAAAAGAAATAAGAAATTTAATATGAAGCCAATGAGTCCAGAAGAAGCAGTATTACAAATGGATTTATTAGGACATGATTTCTTCATATTTACAAATACTCAAACTGATGATATATCAATAGTATATAAAAGAAAAAATGGCGGTTATGGAATGATAGAGCAAGAGTAGAATTTAAATTAGTTATTAAAGCTATCGATAAAAATTATAATCGATAGCTTTTTAAATATAAAATACAAAGATTTTATGGTAGAATGTATATTATACATATAATGGACGAGGAGAGATAAGTATATGGGTTTCTTAGATAATATATTTAATATAGCTGATAAAAGAGAGATGAAAAAATTCAGCAAAACAGTTGATGAAATAGATGCTTTAGAATCGAAATTTCAAGGAATGTCAGATAATGAATTAAAAAATATGACTAATGTTTTTAAAGATAGACTTAATAATGGGGAAACAGTAGATGACATATTAGCAGAAGCATTTGCAGTTGTAAGAGAAGCTTCAAAAAGAGTACTTGGGATGAGACAATATAGAGTTCAGCTTATAGGTGGTATAGTTCTTCACCAAGGAAGAATAGCTGAGATGAAGACTGGAGAAGGTAAAACTTTAGTTGCAACAGCTCCAGTTTATTTAAATGCGTTAACAGGTAAAGGTGTACATGTTGTAACAGTAAATGATTACTTAGCAAAACGTGATAAAGAACAAATGGGTAAAATATACGAGTTTTTAGGCATGACAGTTGGGGTTATAGTTCATGGACAAAGTCCTCAAGAAAGAAAAGAACAATATGAATGTGATATAACTTATGGAACAAACAATGAATATGGATTTGATTATCTAAAAGATAACATGGTTATACATAAAGAGCAAAAAGTTCAAAGAGAATTAAACTATGCAATAGTCGATGAGGTCGACTCTATATTAGTTGATGAGGCTAGAACACCTCTTATAATATCAGGTCCTGGAGATAAATCAACACATCTATATGGTGATGCAAATACATTTGTACATACTTTAAAGGAAGATAACTATGAGATAGATGAAAAACAAAAATCAGTTTCTTTAACTGAAAGTGGTATACAAAAAGCAGAAGTTTATTTCAATGTTGATAATATAACAGATGTAGCTCATATAGAGTTATACCACCATATAAATCAAGCATTAAAAGCTCATAAAATAATGAAGTTAGATGTGGATTACGTTGTAAGAGATGGCGAAATAGTTATTGTTGATGAATTTACGGGAAGACTTATGTTTGGTAGAAGATATTCTGAAGGATTACATCAAGCAATTGAAGCTAAAGAAGGATTAAGAATACAAAGAGAATCTAAAACTTTAGCAACTATAACATTCCAAAACTATTTTAGAATGTACAATAAGTTATCAGGAATGACAGGTACAGCTAAAACAGAAGAAGAAGAATTTAAAGCAATATATAAAATGGATGTTGTACAAATTCCAACTAATAAACCTATATTAAGAGAAGACTTAGCAGATTGTGTTTACAAGAGTGAACTAGGAAAATTCAACGCAGTTGTTGAAGATATTATAGAAAGACACAAGAACAATCAGCCAGTACTTGTTGGTACAGTATCTATAGAAAAGTCTGAAGTTCTATCTATGCTTTTAAAGAGAAAAGGTGTAAAACATGAAGTATTAAATGCTAAAAACCATCATAAAGAAGCTGAGATAGTAGCTCAAGCAGGTAGATTAGGTGCAGTAACTATAGCTACTAACATGGCAGGTCGTGGTACGGATATAGTTTTAGGAGGGAACCCAGTATTTTTAACTAAAAAAGAAATGAAAAAAATTGGATACCCTGAAGATATAATAAATAAGGTAGACGCAGATATAGAGAGTTTAGGTATAGAGTTAACTGACGAAATAGTGAAAGCTAAATCTGATTTTGATAAAATACTTGAAAAATATAAGAAACAAACTGAAGAAGAGCAGGATAAAGTTAGAGAAGCTGGCGGATTAGCGATAATAGGTACAGAAAGACATGAATCTCGAAGAATTGATAATCAGTTACGTGGTCGTGCTGGTCGTCAAGGGGATCCAGGAAGTTCAAGATTCTATATAAGTTTAGAAGATGAACTTATGAGATTATTCGGAAGTGATAGAATTTCTGGAATGGTTGAAAAAATAGGCTTAGATGAAGAAACACCTATAGAAGCTAAGATGTTAACCAAATCAATAGAAAATGCTCAAAAGAAAGTTGAAGGAAGAAACTTTGGTATAAGAAAGCACGTTCTTCAATATGATGATGTTATGAATAAACAAAGAGAGATAATATACGAACAAAGAGGTCGTGTATTAGAAGGTGAAAACTTAGAAGAGCAAGTTCAAACAATGATAATGGCTATAATATCAGATGGATATGATATATATGTGACAGATCAAGGGTTTGATTTACATGCATACAAAGATTATTTATATCATATGTTTATGCCTAAAGGTAGCTTAGAGGCTGAAAATCTTGAAAACATGAATAAAGAAAAAGTTATAGATACAGTATATAACTTAGCTAAAAAAATATATGAAGAGAAAGAAAATATGGTTGAATCTGAAAGGATGAGAGAAATCGAAAGAGTTATACTTTTACAAGCTGTTGACTCTTATTGGATAGACCACATAGATGCTATGGATCAATTACGTCAAGGTATCGGACTTAGAGCTATAGGTCAACAAGACCCAGTTGTAGCTTATAAGTTAGAAGGATTTGACATGTTTGATAATATGACAAAAGCTATACAAGAAGATACTGTAAGATATTTATATAACTTTACAATAGAAGAACCTATACAAAGAAAACAAGTAGTAGATGTAGAAAAAATATCTTCAAATGCAGATGAAGGACAAGGAAACAGACCTGTTAAGAAGGATGAAGAAATAGGTAGAAATGATGAATGTCCTTGTGGAAGTGGTAAAAAATATAAAAAGTGTTGCGGAAGATAGTTTGGAGGTTATATATGCTTAATGTACAAGAATATAGACATAGAATAGAAGAAATGTCTAATAATATAGAAGAATTGAGGGCTTCTCTTTGACATAGAAAGTCTGAATGAAAAAATTATTAGAAGTGAAAAAATAATGAGTGAACAAGACTTTTGGAATGATAATGAAAAAGCACAGCGTGTACTTCAAGAAAATAAAAATCTAAAAGATATCGTAGATGAGTATAATCATCTACAATCATCTGTAGAAGATGTAGAAGTACTTCTTGAGCTAGCTCAAGAAGAAGCTGATGATTCATTAGAAAAAGAAGTTGAAAGTACAATAACTTCAATTGAAAAAGAGATTGATAAAGTTAAAATAAAAACTTTACTGAGTGGAGAGTATGATAGAAATAATGCAATTTTATCTATAAACGCAGGAACAGGTGGATTAGATGCTCAAGATTGGGCAGAAATGCTACTGAGAATGTATGATAGATGGGCTAACTCTAAAGGATTTAAAGTTAAAACTCTAGATTTACAATCAGATACAGAAGCTGGTATAAAAAGTGCAACTATACAAATTGAAGGACTTAATGCATATGGGTATTTAAAAAGTGAAAAAGGAGTTCATCGAATTGTAAGGATTTCTCCTTTTGACCCATCTGGAAAAAGACACACTTCTTTTGCATCAATTGATGTAATTCCAGAGTTAGATGAAAGTATAGAAATTGATATAAATCCTTCAGATTTGAAAATTGATACATATAGAGCATCTGGAGCTGGTGGACAACATATAAATACTACAGATTCTGCAGTAAGAATAACTCATATACCAACAGGTGTAGTTGTTCAGTGTCAGAATCAGAGGTCTCAACACAGTAATAAGGATACTGCCATGAGAATGTTAATGGCTAAACTTATAGAGTTAAAAGAATTAGAACAAAAGGAAACAATAGAAGATTTACAAGGCAAGTATTCTCAAATAACTTGGGGAAGCCAAATTAGATCTTATGTATTCCAACCATATAAGTTGGTAAAGGATCACAGAACAAACGCTGAAATAGGAAATGTTGACAGTGTTATGGACGGTAATATAGATTTATTTATAAATGAATATTTAAAAATGACTAAAGTAAATAATGTATAGAACATAAGGGTGTGTTTCAAGTTTTGGGACACGCCCCTTTTTAGGAGGGATTTAAATTGGATATAAATAAAATTTTAAAAGAAGAGTTTAATTTAAGAGATTCTCAAGTTGAAAATACTATAAAGCTTATAGATGAAGGGAATACTATACCATTTATAGCCAGATATAGAAAAGAAATGACTGGTGAAATGAGTGATGTTATACTTAGAGCTTTTTATGATAAATTAGTTTATTTAAGAAATTTACAAAGTAGAAAAGATGATGTACAAAGGATAATAGAAGAACAAGGCAAGTTAACGGATGAAATATTAAAAAATATAAAGCTAGCTAAAACACTTCAAGAAGTTGAAGATATTTATGCTCCATATAAGCAAAAGAAAAGAACAAGAGCAACTATTGCAAAAGAAAAGGGTTTAGAAAATTTAGCTATAGCTATATTAAAGGATAAAGTAGATTTAAATTTAGAATGTAAGAAATATATAGATAAAGAAAAAGAAGTAAACTCTGAAGAAGATGCATTAAAAGGAGCTAAAGATATAATAGCAGAATTAGTTTCAGAAGATGCAAAGCTAAGAAAGTATATAAGAGAGCTAGCTTTAAGAGAAGGAGTTATATCAAGTAAAAATTCAAAAGATGAAAAATCTGTATATGATATGTATTATGAATTTAGTGAATCTGTGAAAACTATAGCTCCACATAGAGTATTGGCTTTAAATAGAGGAGAAAAAGAAGAATATTTAAAAGTTAAATTAGAAATTAATAATGAAAAAGTAATAAATCATATAGTTGATGTATATGTTAATAAAAATAACCAAATAAACAAAGAAGAAATAATTTCTGCTATAGAAGATTCATACAAAAGACTTATATTCCCTTCAATAGAAAGAGAGATAAGAAATCATTTAACTGATTTAGCCCATGAAAGAGCAATAAGTGTTTTTGGACAAAATGTTAAGAGCTTATTACTTCAACCTCCTGTAAAGGATAAAGTGGTTATGGGATTTGACCCAGCATATAGAACTGGATGTAAGATAGCTGTTGTAGATAAGAATGGTAAGTTATTAGATTACACAACTGTATATCCAACTAAACCTCAAAATGATGTAGATGGAGCTAAGAAGACTTTAAAAGGACTTATAGAAAAATATAATATAGATATAATTTCTATAGGTAACGGTACAGCATCAAGAGAATCAGAACAATTTGTATCTGAAATGATAGGTGAAATAAATAGTAATGTTCAATACACTATAGTAAGTGAAGCAGGTGCATCTGTATATTCAGCATCAGAGCTTGCTAATGAAGAACACCCAGATATAAATGTATCTATAAGAGGTGCTATATCTATAGCAAGGAGATTACAAGATCCTTTAGCTGAGTTAGTTAAAATTGATCCTAAAAGTATTGGAGTAGGACAGTACCAACATGATCTGAATAAAAAAAGATTAGAAGAAGTTTTAAGTGGAGTTGTAGAAGATGCGGTAAACTCTGTAGGGGTGGATTTAAATACAGCTTCATATTCATTACTTGAACATGTAGCTGGGATAAGCAAAACTATAGCAAAAAATATAATTGAGTATAGAGAAGAAAATGGTGATTTCACATCAAGAGCTCAAATTAAAAAAGTTAAAAGATTAGGACCACAAGCATTTACTCAATGTGCAGGGTTTATGAGAATAATAAATTCAAAAAATCCTTTAGACAATACTGGAGTACATCCTGAAAGTTATGATACTTGCAAAAGTTTACTGGAGAGACTAGGATATTCATTAAATGATTTAAAAAATAGAAATGTAGATGAAATAGATTCTAAGATAGCAGATATCGGAATACACAAATTAAGTGAAGCATTAGAAGTAGGAATTGTTACTTTAAAAGATATTATATCTGAAATAAAAAAACCAGGAAGAGATCCTAGAGAAGAAGGGATTAAGCCTGTACTTAGAACAGATGTATTAAAAATTGAAGATATAAAAGAAGGTATGGTTTTAAAAGGAACTGTAAGAAATGTTGTAGATTTTGGAGCATTCGTTGATATTGGAATAAAAAATGATGGTTTAGTTCATAAATCACAAATGAGTAATAAATTTGTAAAAGATCCTATGACAGTAGTAACTGTAGGGGATGTAATAGATGTAAAAGTAATAGGTATAGATTTAAAAACACAAAAGGTTTCTTTAACTATGAAAGATATAAAAGAAGTATAGGAGGAATAAATGCTTTTTATAAAAAATGGAATTATAAACACAGTCACTAATGGAATTATACAGGGTGACATACTTATTGAAAATGGGAAGATAATAGAAATTGGAGCAGATATAGTTGCTCCATTAGATGTAGAAGTTATAGATGTAAATGGAAGTTTAATTTTTCCTGGATTTATAGATGCACATACACATTTAGGTTTATGGGAAGATGGTATGGGGGTTGAGGGAGCTGATGGTAATGAAGAAACAGATCCAATAACGCCACATTTAAATCCTATAGATGGCATAAACCCTATGGAAAGAAGCTTTGAAGAAGCGAGAAACGGTGGAATTACATCTGCATGTAGTACACCAGGAAGTGCAAATGTTATGGGAGGACAATGTATCGCTATAAAGACTGTTGGTAGAAGAATAGATAAGATGATAATAAAAAATCCTGTGGCATCAAAAATAGCTTTTGGTGAAAATCCAAAAAGTTGTTATGGACAAGAAGAAAAAGCTCCACAAACTAGAATGGCAATTGCTGCAATGTTAAGAGAAACATTAAAAGAAGCAGAGCAGTATCTAGAAGATATAAGATTACATGAAGAAGATGATGAAAATGAAAAGCCTGATTATGATATGAAAATGGAAAGTTTACTTCCAGTACTAAATAGAGAAATTCCATTTAAAGTACATGCACATAGAGCTGATGACATGTTTACAGCGATAAGAATTGCGAAAGAATTCAATTTAAAGTTAACATTAGATCATTGTACAGAAGGGCATTTAATAGTTGAAGATTTAGTAGAAGAAGAGTACCCAGTTATAGTAGGGCCTTCGCTTTCTGAAAGATCAAAAATAGAATTAAGAAATTTAACTTTTGATACAGCTGGGGTTTTATCAAATGCAGGAATGCAAGTTTCACTAACTACAGATCATCCTGTAGTTCCTCTACATTACTTACCTGTATGTGCAGGAATAGCAGTTAAACATGGAATGGATTCTAAAAAAGCTATAGAAGCAATAACTATAAACCCTGCAAAAACATTAGGGATAGACAATAGGGTAGGTTCTATAGAAGTTGGGAAAGATGCAGATATAGTTATATGGGATAATAATCCTTTAGAAATTCAAAGTAATGTCATGTATACTATAATTGATGGAAAAGTTGTATATAGAAAACAAGGTTAATTAATATTGACATATCTAAATTTTATTAATAATATATAGATATAAGGAAAATTAAATAGCACGTAAGATCTTCGGGGCAGGGTGAAATTCCCTACCGGCGGTATAGCCCGCGAGCTACATTTGTAGCATGACTTGGTGAGATTCCAAGGCCGACAGTAAAGTCTGGATGAGAGAGGATTAGTATATATGTATAAGAAAGATATTATTGTTTTAATATACTTAAAAAACTAAGCTCGAAGAGATTCTTTGGGCTTTTTCTTTTTCCTAAAATTAAAATTAGGAGGTTTTTTAAATGGATAATATATTCATCAATAAAAAAACTATGAGTACAAATACAATGACAAAGGTAGCTATTTTAGCAGCAATTTCTTATATTTTAATGTTTATAGCAATACCTATTCCAGGTATATTTCCTGATTTCTTAAAACTAGATATATCGGATGTACCGGCTATATTTGGAGGTATGACATTAGGACCAGTAGCAGGTTTTACAATAGTTCTTATTAAAAATTTATTCCAAGCAATGACGGCATCAACAACAGCTTGGATAGGTGAAACAGCAAACTTACTAATTGGTGGTTCATATGTAGTAATTTTATCATTAGCATATAGACATAAAAAAAATATAAAGGGATTATTTTTAGGGTTTTTCTTAGGAACAATAGCTATGATAGTAATAGGTTGTTTAACTAACTATTACATGTTACTACCTTTTTATGGGAAAATAATGCCTATGGAAGCTATAGTAAATATGGGACATGTAATAAATCCTAATGTAGTAGATTTAAAGAGTTTTGTTATTTGGATGATAGCTCCATTTAACTTAGTTAAAGCAATACTAATGTCAGTGATTACATTACCTCTTTATAAAAAGATGGAGGTAATATTAAAAAAATAAATTAATTAAAAGATTTTTCAAAGTATAGAGCGAATGGTAACTATATAAGTTTTAATGACATTTTAAAAGCATATTTTCAGCTTTCATGGAGTAAAACTTATATAGTTACACATGAGCAAGTTAAATTTGAAAAATCTTTTTTTATTTATTTTTCATCGTAAACATAATAGACACAATCATTTTCAAAATTAGACATTGATTCAAAATTATTTTCTTTAAGCTTATTTATAAGATTATCGTATGGATTTGTTATATAAATTTCAGCCTCTTTTGATTTATATTTCAATAAAGAATAATTAGTAGAATCACTAATTCCTTCAAATGTGTTATCTATGCATATAATAGATGGACATCCTTTCATTTTTATAATACATTTATGACCATTAACTATTAATAAAGAATCACTTTTAACTAGATCATTAAAAATATTTTCGCAAATATTTAAAAATGTAAATCCATAAGTTAATTTATTATTACAAGTTTTAAAATAATCGAGATTTTTAAATTCTTCATAAGAAATATTCCATTTTTCAACTTTAAAATCTAATAAATTTAAGTTAGATTTCTTTATGAAATCATAATTTTTAAAAACTATTAAGCAACTCTGAGCTAAATAAAAATTCTTAGCTTCCATCATTTTTATACTAGCTGGAGTGTCTATATGAGTACACATTGCTATATTAGTTATTTTATTATTTCTTAAATCTTCTCTTGCTAAATTAAATAGCATATCAGAAATAGCATGGGCAAGTTGCTGTCCTCTATAATCTATATGTACTCTAAGTCCTTCAAGCCATCCTTGTCTATCTGGTAAAACTGTATACTTACCAACTGCTATAACTTTACCTTCTTTAACTAATCCAATAAAACAACCTTCTTTATCATCAACCCATTTGTGAAAGACTTTGGGTAAATAGTCATGACCATCCCAAATGTTTCGAGATATATCTACTATATCATCGAAATCATCGTGTGTTAGAACTTTATAATTCAAAAATATCACCCCTTTTAATAAATAATATTACCATAAGTTGTAAAATATATGGTATATAATAAAAACTTTGTAAATGTAAGGCTTTATAATAGTAATTTGTTATAATATAATAATATCTGTTACGTTAACAATTTAGATAAACAAGTCTTACTTATGGAGATGATATAGATGATTAAAATATATTTAGAAAATGAAGAGCAAACAAGAGATATAGGATTTAAATTAGGTAAACTTTTAACGCCAAGAAGTGTAGTATGCTTAATAGGTGATTTAGGTGCAGGAAAAACTACTATGACTCAAAGCTTAGCACAATCTTTAGAAGTAGATGATTATATAACTAGTCCTACTTTTACAATAGTAAATGAATATGAAGGGAAAATGCCTTTATACCATTTTGATGTGTATAGAATTGGAAGTAGTGATGAAATGTATGATATAGGATTTGATGAGTATATAAATGGAGATGGAGTTTGTATAATTGAATGGGCAAACTTAATCGAGGATATACTACCAGACGAATATTTATATATAGAAATGAACTATAAAGAAAATGGAAGAGAAATGATACTGAATCCAAAAGGAGAAAAGTATGAAGAAATAGTTAAGGAGCTGACTAAGTAATGAAAATTTTAGGTATAGATACAGCTACACATTCAACAAGTGTATGTATTGTAGAAGATGATAAGTTAATATGTGAATATACAGTTAATACTAAAAAAACACATTCACAAAAACTGATGGTTATGATTGAATCAATGATAAAAGAAAGTGATTTAAATATAAAAGATATTGATGCAATAGCTATATGTATAGGTCCAGGATCATTTACAGGATTAAGAATTTCTATGGCTACAGCTAAGGCTATATCACAAGTTAGAAACCTACCAATAATAGCTGTTGATTCACTAGAATCTTTAGCTTTCAACATGAATCTTTGTGATAGAGTAATTTGTCCTATATTAGATGCGCAAAGAAACCAAGTGTACACAGGAAAATATAGATTTGAAAATGGAGAATTTAAAACATTAGAAGATGTAAAAGTAGTTACAATAGATGAATTAGTAGATGAACTATCTAAATCAAATGAAGAGTTTATTATTGTTGGAGAAGCTACAAATTTATATAAAGAAAAACTTGATGAAGTTAAAAATTCTTATATAGCAGCTGTATCTAACAATGTAAGTAAAGCTAGTAGTTTATGTGCCGTAGCTGGAATTAAATTTAAAAAAGATGTAGATGTACATAATTGCTATACTATAAATCCGATGTACATAAGAAAGTCTCAAGCGGAAGTTCAGTATGAGGAAAAAATGAAGAGGCTAGAAAATGATAAATAATAATTTAATAATAAGAGATATGACAAGCAGTGATGTAGATGGAGTTTTTGAAGTTGAAAAGAATTGCTTTAAACATTACTGGCCTAAAGGTGAATTTGAAAAAGAGATGAAAAATGATGTTGCTAATTATTTAGTAGCAGAAATTGATAAAAAGATTGTTGGTTACGTAGGTATATGGTTTATAGCTGGAGAAGGTCATATAACAAATGTAGCTGTACATAGTGATTTTAGAGGACAAAAGATAGGTGATGAACTTATCGAGCATCTTGTTAAAAAATGCAAAGAAAATCATATATTTGCTATGACATTAGAAGTTAGAGTATCTAATGTAGTAGCTCAAAATTTATATAAAAAATATGGATTTAAATTAGCAGGGATAAGAAAAGAGTATTATAGTGACAATAAAGAAGATGCAATGATAATGTGGAGCCAATTAAAAGAGGTGTAGTATGAAAAAAGATATAATAACATTAGCTATAGAATCTAGCTGTGATGAAACAGCATGTGCAATTTTAAAAAATGGAAGAGAAGTTTTAAGTAATATAATTTCTACGCAAATAGAATTACATAAAAAATTTGGAGGAGTTGTTCCTGAAGTAGCATCTAGAAAACATATAGAAAATATACCAATGGTAGTACAACAAGCTTTAGATGAAGCAAATGTAACTTTTGATGATATAGATCATATAGCGGTTACTCATGGACCAGGATTAGTAGGGGCTGTTTTAGTAGGACTTTCATATGCTAAGGCATTAGCTTATACTCTAGATATTCCTTTAGTTGGAGTTAATCATATTGAAGGACACGTAAGTGCAAATTATATAGAGGATAAAAATTTAAAGCCACCATTTATAACTTTAATAGTTTCAGGTGGACATACACACTTAGTAGAAGTTAAAGACTATGGGAAGTATGAAATTTTAGGAAAAACTAAAGATGATGCATCAGGAGAAGCATTTGATAAAATTGCAAGAGCTATGAATCTAGGTTATCCAGGTGGACCTATAATAGATAAATTAGCTAAAAAAGGAAATAAAAAAGCAATAGACTTCCCAAGAGCTTGTATGGATGAAGGATATGATTTTAGTTTTAGTGGATTAAAATCAGCAGTTTTAAATTACTTAAATGCTAAGAAAATGAAGAATGAAGAAATAATAGTTGAAGATGTTGCAGCATCATTCCAAGAAGCTGTAGTAGAAGTTTTAGCAACAAAAGCTATAAAGGCAACTAATGAAAAAGGATACAATACAGTTGCATTAGCAGGAGGGGTTGCTGCAAACTCTGCATTGAGAGAAAAGTTAACTTTAATGGCAAAGAAACAAAATATACAAGTTAAGTATCCATCAATTATATTATGTACAGATAATGCGGCTATGATTGGTTGTGCTGGATATTATAATTTTATTAACGGAAAAATTAATGATATGAGTTTAAATGCTGTTCCTAATTTAAAAATAGGTCAGTAGAAAAAAATCGGAGTGATTCAATGTTTTGAATTAACTCCGATTTTTTTGTATACACAATTTAGGAAAATGTTTTCTTTGTTTTATAAAAATGTATATTTTTGTAATTATATATACAAAAAAGAGTTAATAGATTGAATGATGTAAATTTGTAGCTATCATCGTCTAAATTTTTAGAACAATACTTTTTATAATAAAGTAAAAGTTCATATATAATTAAAAATAAGCGAGTAATCGGTTTTAAAATACATTTAATATATGCTTAAAGATGGGGGATTTTATGTTGAAGAAATATGAGGATATAATTAACAGCTATAATATAAATTTATTTAAAGAGGGGAAACATTTTAGAAGCTATGAATTTATGGGAGCTCATAAAGTACAAAAGGGAAAAGAAAAAGGAGTTACTTTTACAGTATGGGCTCCAAATGCAAATCAAGTATATTTATCTGGAGAATTTAATGATTGGAATAAAACCTCCCATCCTATGAAAAATTTAGATAAGAGTGGAATATGGAATATATTTATACCTAAAATGGAATTTAGAGATTTATACAAATATAATGTTGTAGATAAAAACGGTAATAGTAAGTTAAAGTCTGATCCTTTTGCATTTTATTCGCAAATGAGACCTGAAACAGCTTCAATTGTATTCGATATAGACAATTATTCTTGGAAGGATAAAAAGTGGATAGAAAAAAGAGAAAAGACAACATACAAGGATTTACCTATGAATATATATGAAGTTCACTTGGGATCATGGAAAAGAAAATGGGATGGAGACTTTTTTAGTTACGAAGAACTATATGAATTAATAGACTATGTATGTGAAATGGGATATACACATATAGAGGTTTTACCAATAACAGAACATCCATTAGATGAATCATGGGGTTATCAAACAATAGGATATTATAGTCCTACTAGTAGATATGGAGATTGTACTAGTTTAATGAAATTTATTGATAGATGCCATAAAAAAGATATTGGAGTAATTCTAGATTTTGCATATAGTCATTTTTGTAAAGATGATCATGGATTATATAAATTTGATGGAACACCTCAATTTGAATATGAAGATAAGTTGAGAGCTGAAAATATTGGTTGGGGAACAGCCCATTTTGATTTAGGAAAACCTGAAGTGCAAAGTTTCTTAATATCTAATGCAATTTATTGGCTAGAAAAGTTCCATGTAGATGGTATTAGAATGGATGCGGTTGCAAGCATGCTTTACTTAGATTACGATATAGGTCCTTGGAAACCTAATAAATACGGTGGTAGAGAAAATATAGAAGCTATTGAGTTTTTAAGAATGTTTAATGAAGTTATTCATAAGGAGATAAAAAATCCAATTATAGTTGCAGAAGAATCCACATCTTGGCCGATGGTATCGGGACCTTCGTACAAAGGTGGATTAGCATTTGATAGTAAGTGGAATATGGGATGGATGAATGACACGTTAAAATATATGGAAATGGATTCTATATATAGAAAGCATCATCATGAGTTAATAACTTTTTCTTTTATGTATGCTTTTTCTGAAAATTTTATACTTCCATTATCTCATGATGAAGTTGTGCATGGGAAAAAATCTCTTCTCGATAAAATGCCTGGAGATCCATGGCAAAAATTTGCAGGAGTAAGATTACTTTATGCGTATATGATGTTGCATCCAGGAAAAAAATTATTATTTATGGGATGTGAATTTGCACAAGGATTAGAGTGGAGATTTGCATATGGATTAGAATGGGAACTATTAATGAATGAACCGCATAAATCAATGCAAACGTATACGCGAGATTTGAATTTACTATACAAATATGAAAAAGCTATGTATGAAATAGATGAACATAACTCAGGATTTGATTTTATAGATCCTCACAATATAGATCAAAGTGTAATTGTTATTATGAGAAAAGGTAAGAAGAAAGAAGATTTTATAATAGGAGTATTAAATTTCACACCAGTATTTCATCCTGAATATAGGATAGGAGTGCCATATGAGGGGATATATCAAGAAGTTTTCAATAGTGATGATAAGGAATATTGGGGATCAGGACAAACTATGAAAGATGTGGAGTTAAAATCAGAAAATATAGCATGGCATAATAAACAGTATTCCATAAATATAAAGGTTCCACCTATGGGGGCAACTTTTATAAAAGGTAAAAATATAAATATCTTATAAAATTTATTAATTTATTAGGGGGATTAGGAGTAAATTATGAAAAAAGAAATGATAGCAATGATATTAGCAGGGGGACAAGGATCAAGACTAGGAGTTTTTACTAAAAATATAGCAAAACCAGCAGTTTCATTTGGAGGTAAATATAGAATAATAGATTTTGTTTTGAGCAATTGCTCAAATTCCGGGATAGATACAGTTGGAGTATTAACACAATATAGACCTTTACTATTGAACTCACATATAGGAATAGGTAGCCATTGGGATTTAGATAGAAGAAATGGAGGGTTATCAATCCTTCAACCATATATGAATGAAAAAGAAGGAAATTGGTATAAAGGTACAGCAGATGCTATATATCAAAATATGAATTATATAGATAGCTATGATCCAGAATATGTTTTAGTTTTATCGGGGGACCATATTTATAAAATGGATTATAGCGATATGCTAGAAGAACATAAATCAAAAGATGCAGATGTAACAATTGCTGTTATGGAAGTTGATTGGGATGAAGCTAGTAGATTTGGAATAATGAATGCAAATGAAGATGGGAGTATATATGAGTTTGAAGAAAAACCTGAAAAGCCTAAGAGTAATTTAGCATCTATGGGAATTTACATATTTAACTGGTCAAAGATGAAAAGTTATTTTAAATCAGATAAAGAATATGTAGATTTTGGTAAGGATCTAATTCCTAAAATGCTAGATGATAAGGTTAGCATGTATGCATATGAATTTAATGGATATTGGAGAGACGTAGGAACTATAGAAAGTCTGTGGCAAGCAAACATGGATTTAATTAATCCAGATAATGGGTTTAATTTAAATGATTCTAATTGGAGAATTTATACAGATACAATGGCTATGCCACCACAATATCTAGGAAAAAATTCTAATATAAAACAATCTATAGTTGTAGATGGATGCAGGGTTTTTGGAAATGTTGAAAATTCAGTATTATCTCATGGAGTCAGTATAGGAGAGGGAAGTACAGTAAAGGATTCTGTAATAATGTCAAATGCAAAAATAGGTAAAAATGTGATTGTAGAGAAAGCTATAATAGGTGAAGGTGCGGTAATAGAGGACGATTGCAAGATTTCTAGTGGTGACGATAGTATAAGTATAGTATCTGAATTTGATGTTGTTTCTATGGAATTAGTATAGGGGGATTAAAAAATGAATAAAGAGTGTATGGGAATAATTAATTTAAATAGAAAAGGTGATAACTTAAAAGAACTAAGTGATTCAAGGGTAGTAGCATCAATACCTATAGGTGGAAGATATAGAATAATAGATTTTGCTCTTTCTAATATGGTTAACGCAGGTATGAAAAATATAGGGATTTTTTCAGATCAAAAATATAGATCATTAACAGATCATTTAGGAAATGGTAGTCATTGGGATCTATCAGCGAAGAATGATGGATTATTTGTATTTAGTCCTGAGAATACTAAAAAACAAATTTGCAGAGCGATAAAAAAAGGAGACGTTCATAATGTTTTTTCTAACATAGATTATATAGAAAAAAGTAAACAAGAATATGTGCTTATATCTCCTAGTTATATGATTTGTAATATAGATTATAAAAAAGCACTTAACTATCATAAGTTATCAGGCAACAACATAACTGTTATTTATAAAACTATAGATAATGCAGATGAGGATTTTTTAGGAACTACAAAATTGAATATAAATGATAAAAATCAAATTACCAGCATGGGAATAAATATAGGAAGAGAAAAAAATGCAGATATATTGATGGATATGTATATCATGAAAAAAAGCTTATTTATAGATATGATATATGATGCAGTATCACGAGGGGAATATGCACATATAGAAGATTGTATAAGTGAAAGCATAGAAGAAATAAGAATAGGGGCATATGAATATAAAGGATATTTAAAATGTATAAATTCTACTAAAAACTATTTTGAAGCCAATAAAGATTTATTAAATGTAGATGTAGCGAATGAATTATTTTATTCAGATAGAAAGATATATACAAAAGAAAAAAATGAGCAGCCTACGTTATACACAGAGACCTCTAATGTGAAAAATTCATTTGTGGCTACTGGTTGTGTAATAGAAGGAGAAGTTCAAGATAGTATTATATTTAGAAAAGTTCATGTTAAAAAGGGAGCAGTTATAAAAAATTCTGTAGTTATGCAAAGTGGAACTATACAAGAAAATGTGAAACTAGATAATGTAATACTAGATAAAAATGTGTTTATATCTAGAGATAAAGAATTAAAAGGAGATATTAAACTACCATTAGTAGTAGAAAAAAATGTAATTTTATAGAGGGGGATAAGTTTTGAAAGTTCTTTTTGTAACGGCAGAGTGTTGGCCTTTTGTAAAGACTGGGGGATTAGGAGATGTTTCTTATGCGCTTCCAAAGGCTTTAAAAAGAGAAGGAGTGGATATAAGGGTTATAATGCCCAAGTATGTCAATATTCCTAAATATTTAAAAGATCAAATGAAAACAGTAGCAGTATTCAATGTAAACGTAGCATGGAGAAATCAATATTGTGGATTAATGGAACTAGAGCTAGATGGAGTTAAATTTTACTTTATAGATAATGAATTCTACTTCAAGAGAGATGGTGAATATGCGTATTTATATGGATATGACGATGATGTAGAAAGATTTACTTTCTTTAGTAATGCGGTACTAGAATCTTTAAAAAGAATAGATTTTTTCCCAGATGTAATAAATTTAAATGATTGGCACACTGGTATGATACCATTATTTTTAAAAGAAAATTATAGTCAGGATGAAAGATATTCTGAAATAAAAACTATATATACTATACACAATCTTCAATACCAAGGTGTATTTTCAAATAAAAATATAGAAGATGTGTTATCTATACCAAGACATTATTTAGACGATGGACATATAGAGTATTATGGTGGTATCAACTTTATGAAATCCGGAATAGTATATTCGGATAAAGTAAGCACAGTAAGTCCTACTTATGCTAATGAAATACAAACAAAGTTTTATGGAGAAAGTTTAGATGGATTGATCAAATCTAACTCACATAAGTTAAAGGGAATTGTAAATGGAATTGATTATGAAATAAATAATCCTGAGACAGATAAAAATATAGTATGCAATTATAATATAAATTCAATAGGTGATAAAGTTAAAAACAAATTAGAATTACAAAAAATTCTTGGATTAGAAGTTAATCCAGATATTCCTATGATAGGTATAGTTTCTAGACTTGTATCTCAAAAAGGATTGGACTTAATATCATATATGATGCCAGAAATAGTAGGAGAAAATTTACAATTAGTGGTTTTAGGTACTGGAGATGAACAATATCAATCTATGTTAAATTACTATTCAGGTAAATATCCAAACAAAGTAGCAGCTATATTAACATTTGATGCTGCACTTGCGCAACAAATTTATGCATCATCAGATATGTTTTTAATGCCATCTTTATTTGAGCCTTGTGGAATTGGTCAGATGATAGCAATGAGATATGGATCGATACCTATAGTAAGAGAAACAGGAGGATTAAAAGATACTGTAAAACCTTTCAATAAATATACAGGAGAAGGAAATGGATTTAGTTTTGCAAATTATAATGCACATGAAATGTTTTACTGTATTAAAAGTGCAATAGATATTTATAAAAATGATAAAAAGTCATGGTTTAAAATAGTTAAAAGTGCTATGAGTACTGATAGTAGTTGGGCTAAGTCCGCAAATGAATATATAAAAACGTATAATGAAATAGTTTGGCAAAGGAGTTGGTAATATTGACTCTCATAAATAGGGAGGAATTTAAGCTAGAATTTAAAAATCAAATGGATTTTTTATATAAACAAAGTATTGAAGAAGCTAACAATGAGCAGTTACTAAATACATTAGTAACTGTTCTTAAATCTAAAATAGCAAATATATGGAAAGAGAATAGATTAAAAGAGGAAAAGGAAGTTTACTATTTTTGCATAGAGTTTTTATTAGGAAGACAGCTGCAGTCAAATCTTTTAAACTTAGGAGTAATGGAAGAAGTAAAATCTATATTAGCTACTATGAACATAAATCTAGATGATTTAATAGATGCAGAATCTGATCCTGCATTAGGAAATGGTGGATTAGGGAGATTGGCTGCATGCTTTCTAGATTCGATGGCATCTACTAAAATAAGTGGACATGGTTATGGGATTAGATATGAATATGGATTATTTGAACAAAAGTTTGTAAATGGTCACCAAGTTGAGGTCCCTGATAATTGGCTAAAAGAAGAATCCTATATTTGGGAAACTGTAAGACCAAATAAAGCGGTTATCGTTAAATTTGGAGGAGAAGTAGAACTTGTAAGTAATAATGGAAAGCTAAAGGCTATTCATAAAAACTATATACCTGTAATGGCCCTACCTTATGATATACCTATTATAGGGTATGAAAATCAGTATATAAATACATTGAGGCTATTTAAATCAGACATACCTAGAAAAGATTTTGAACCAATACTAAAAGATTCAAAAAACAGCTATGGTAGCTATCATGATGCACTCCAATATAGATATTACGTAGACGAGATATCACAAGTATTATATCCAAATGATTCTAACGATGCAGGTAAAATACTAAGATTAAAACAGGAGTATTTTTTAGTTAGTGCAGGATTACAGGATATATTAAGGAAGTGTAAAAAAAATAAAATCAATATTAATAAGTTAAATGAAAAAATAGCTATTCATATAAATGATACTCATCCATCATTATGTATACCTGAATTAATGAGAATACTTATGGATGAAGAAGCTCTTGGATGGGATGAGGCTTGGGAAATTACAAAAAAATGCACTTCATATACGAATCACACCATAATGACAGAAGCTATGGAAAAATGGCAAATATCAATGATAAAAGAATTACTTCCAAGAATTTATATGATTATAGAAGAAATAAATAAAAGATATTTAAATAAGTTAAGAAGTAAATATTCAAATGACATTCAAAAAATAAATAAGATGGCTATTATTTATAATAATAATGTAAATATGGCTAATTTAAGTATAGTTGGAAGTAGCAGTGTAAATGGAGTTGCAGACCTTCATACTAAAATTTTGAAAAAAGAAGTATTAAAAGAATTTTATGAGGATGAGCCATATAAATTTAATAACAAAACAAATGGAATTGCTCATAGAAGATGGCTAATGTTATCAAACCCTCAGCTATCTAGTTTAATAACTACTCTTATAGGTAGTGACTGGGAAAAGGACACTATGAAACTAAAGCAACTTGAAAAATATAAGAATGAAAAAGATGTATTACAGGAACTAGAAAAAATAAAATATAACAATAAGCTAAGCTTATCAAAAATTATAAAAGAAAGAAATAATATATCAATAGATCCAAATTCTATATTTGATATACAAATAAAAAGGCTACACGCATACAAACGACAACTTATGAACGCACTTCACATACTTCATTTATATCATGAATTATTAGATAATCCAAACCTAGACATAAAGCCAAGAACATTTATATTTGGAGCAAAGGCTGCTCCTGGATACTACTTTGCCAAATGCGTTATTAAATTTATAAATGAATTAGCTCAAAAAATTAATAATGATAAAAGAGTTAATGAAAAATTAAAAGTAGTATTTATAGAAAATTACGGGGTTTCATTAGCAGAAAAAATAATACCGGCTGCAAATGTAAGTGAACAAATATCAACAACTACAAAGGAAGCTTCAGGAACTAGTAATATGAAATTTATGATGAATGGAGCTATAACTTTAGCGACTTTAGATGGAGCAAATATAGAAATACATGAACAAGTAGGCGATGAAAATATAATAATTTTTGGATTATCAGCAAATCAAGTGCTAGAATACAATAAGTTTGGAGGATATTCAGCAGCAGATATTTATTCTAATAATTTCTATATAAAGAGGGTTGTGGATGATTTAGTTAATGGATTCATACCAAATATAGGTGAAGAAGGTAGAGAAATATATAATTCTTTAATAACCTATAATGATGAATTTTTTGTATTAAGAGACTTTGAGAACTATATAGAAGCACAGAAAAAAATTAATAATTTATATAAAGATAGATATAAGTGGAATTCAATTTCTTTAACAAATATAGCAAATTCAGGAATATTTTCGAGTGATAGAACTATAAATGAATATGCTAAGGATATATGGTATAAAAAATAAACAGTTCAAAAGATAAAAGGTGGGAGATCAAAATGAGTATAACATATAATTCTTGGTTAGAAAGTTATAAAAAGCCTTTCGGAGCTTTGGAATTAGGAGAAAAATTAAGTTTAAGTGTAAAAGCTACAGAAAATGTAAAAGAAGTATATTTAATTATAGAAAGAGATGGAAAAAATTTAGAAGAAATAAAAATGACAAAAGCATCCGATTGTATGTTTAACATAGATAAATATGAATTTAAACAAGCAGATGTTTATTTTTACTTTTTTAAAACGATAGAAAGTATAAATGGAAATAACGAATTAAAGTACTATGGCAAGAGTAAAAGAAATGGTATATGCGAAGAAAATTTTGATATTGATAGTTTAAGTAAGTATCAAATTACAGTTAGTAAGAATGCTAAATCTCCAGATTGGTTTAAAGAGGGGGTTTTATACCATATATTTGTAGATAGATTTAATAAAAGTGGTAAAATAAATAACCCTAAAAAGAATAGTTTTATATATGCAAATTGGGAAGATACTCCTATGTATATAAAAAATAGTGAAAATGAAATAATTAGATGGGACTTTCATGGAGGAAATCTAAAAGGGATAATAAGTAAATTAAGTTATTTGAAAAATTTAGGGGTTAGCATAATATACTTAAGCCCTATATTTGAATCACAGAGTAACCACAAGTATGATACAGGAGACTATAAAAATATTGATCCAATGTTTGGGAATGAAGAAATATTTAAAGAGTTAATAAATGAAGCAAATAAAAAGGGAATAAATATTATTCTAGATGGTGTATTTAGTCATACAGGAGATGATAGCTTATATTTTAATAAGTATGGAAATTACGATTCCATAGGTGCATATCAATCACAAGATTCACCGTATAGCTCTTGGTACAAATTTGACAACTACCCGCAAAAATATGATTGTTGGTGGGGAGTTAAATCTTTACCAAATGTCAACGAGACTGAAACTTCATATATTGACTATATTATAAAAGGTGATAACAGTGTAATAAAAAAATGGATGGGATATGGAGTTAAAGGTTGGAGACTTGATGTAGCTGATGAATTACCTTCTAAATTTATAGAGGAGTTAAGGAGTGAGACTTTAAAACTAGATAAAGAATCTATTCTTGTAGGTGAAGTTTGGGAAGATGCATCTAATAAAATTAGTTATGATGAAAGAAGAAAATATCTTTTAGGTAACCAACTAAATGGGGTTACAGGGTATGTGTTTAAGAATATATTTGTAGATTTTTTAAATTATAAAATTGATTCAAATGATGTATACAATAGCCTTATGACTATAAAAGAAAATTACCCAAAAGAATCTTTTAAATCTAATTTAAATATATTAGGTACACATGATACAAGAAGAATACTTACAGAGTTAAATGAAGATAAAGAACTTCTTAAATTAGCGGTTGCTATACAAATGACTTTTGAAGGAGTGCCATATATATATTATGGTGATGAAGCAGGACTTTTAGGTGAAACAGATCCAGATAATAGAAGAACTTATCCATGGAAAAATGAAGATAAAGAAATTTTAAATTTCTATAAAAATATTATTAAGGATAGAAACAAAAGTAAAGTGTTAACTCGTGGAGAAACTAAATTTTTAGAATTAGAAAATCCTAATGTATTTGGATATATAAGATATATTGAAGATATAAATGATGATAATATTTTAGTTTTAGTAAATAGGTCAGAACGAGAAGAAGTTATAAAAATAGATATGAAAGAATGTCTTAATAGTAAATATACAAATCTAGTTGATGGGCTTATCCAGGTAAATTATGATAATGTTGAATTTAAACTAGAGCCTAAATCACATAAGTTAGTTAAATTAGAAAAAAATTCAAATTAATTTTTTATTTAAGCTAAAATGAAAAATGTAATACTACAGGTTTCACTCCCAAAGCGTAAAAATGCTTTAAAGGTCGTTAAAACCTATAGTATTACATTTTAATATAGTAAATAAAAAGGTACTATTATAAAATTATTTTATAATAGTACCTTTTTATTTACTTTAAAATATCTAAGTTGGAATATATTATTGTTGAAGTAGCGTTAAAGACTATGATTTTAGGTCTTTCAGCGAATAAAACAATAATATTTTCCAACGAGCACTACCTAATCAATTTCTTTTACAATATTAGCAACCCATTTTTTAGATAATGCTCTAGGAACCCCAAATATAAACTTAACAATCTCTTCAGAGTAAGTAAGAAGGACAAGCACATAAATAGGAGCTCCTTTAATTGCAAATATAAAAGTAAGAGGAAGCGATACTAACCACATACATCCTAGTTCTAAAAATAAAGAATATTTAGTATCTCCACCACTTCTTAAAATACCTATAATTAAAAGAGTATTAAAAGATTTCAGACCCATTAATAATCCCATAATAACAAATATTTTAACAATATCAGGAGCTAGATTATCCGAAACACTAAACATTTTAAGTAGAGTTGGTATGTTTAGTATAAGAAGTATACCAAATAGAGTTCCTACTATAAAAACTATTTTAGAAAACTTTTTAGCATAATCAATAGCTACTTTTTTATTATCAGCACCAAGCTCATTACCTAGCATAATAGATGCTCCTATAGCAACGCAGACAGCTGTCATAATAAAGAAATTTCCAGTACTAGTAGCTATTTGGCTAGCTGCAATTGCGGAAGTACCAGCTTTTGCATAAGCAACAGAATATAAAACTGTACCTATTGCCCAACCACTATCATTTAATAATATAGGTGTACTTTTTTCAAAGAAAGCATTTATAAATTGTTTATCTATAGATTTTAAATTTTTAATATTGAATTTTAAAACATAATCTTTCTTTATGATATATACATATACTATTAAAAGTGAAAACTCTATCAATCTAGCTATTACAGTAGCTATAGCAGCTCCACGAACTCCTAATTCAGGCAATCCCAATTTCCCAAAGATTAAACCGTAGTTTAAGATAATGTTACTTACAAGAGCGACTGCACTACAAACCATTCCTAGTTTAGGGTTTCTAACACTTCTAGATCCCATACTAAATACAGTACTAACAGCTATTAAAGGATAACAAAATGCTATAATACTAAAATATTGGATACAAAGTTTAACAACTTCAGGATCATAAGAGAAAAAATGTATTATGAATTTAGGGAACATAAAAGCTGGTATAAAAAATAATAAACCTAATATTATTCCAAGTAAAACATTTAGTCCAGTAACCTTTTTTATATTATTAGCATCATTTTTACCAAAAAACTGAGATATAAATAAACCAGCGCCTCCTGTTAAACCGGATAAAGTCATATTAAATAAGAAGAAGTACTGATTAGCAACTCCAATTGATGCTACAGATGCCTCTCCTAAACTACTTATCATAACTGTATCTATAATATTTACAGATGTAGATATAAGATTCTGTATTATTATAGGAATACAAAGTGAAACTAGTAATTTATAGAATTTCTTATTTTCATCATTTAAATTAAAAATATTTGTCAATTAGACACCCCCTTAAATTTAATATCTATACTATGTTAATATAAAAAGCATATATATATCAACCAATTTCTTATATAAATTTCAGAATTATCAAAAACAAAGAACAGCCTACATTAGCTGTTCCCATTCTTCATATAAATTATTTAATCTATCTTCTAAAGAAGATTTGTTTTGGCTAACTTCCTTAGATTTTTCAGGATTAGAATATATTTCTTCTTTGCACATAAGTACATTAAGTTCTTCTATTTCAATTTCTATTTCTTCAATTTCCTTTTCTATGCTCTGCCTTTTAACTCTAGCTTTTTTTTCTAACTCTCTTTGTTCTCTTTCCTTTCGCTTTTCATCTTTTAATTGAGTCTTTGTTTTCTCCTCAGTTGTTTCTATAGCGTTCATCTCTATGGTTTGTTTTTTCTTATCTATATAATAATCATAATTACCTAGATATTCTGTTATTCCATCAGAATCAAGAACAAGTATTTTATCAACAACTGTATTTAAGAAATATCTATCATGAGATATTGTAAATAAAGTTCCTGTATAATTTAATAAAGCTTCTTCAAGAACTTCTTTAGAGTCTATATCAAGGTGATTTGTAGGCTCGTCCAGTAATAAAAAGTTAGAATTAGATAAAATTAATTTTAATATAGCAACTCTAGCTCTTTCTCCACCGCTTAGTGTAGATATTTTTTTAAATACTTCTTCATCTTCAAATAAAAAAGATCCTAACATGTTTCTAAGCGTAGTTTGGTTTAAATTAGGATGATCATTCCAAATTTCATCAATAATAGTATTATCTAGGTTAAGAGTTTTTTGTTCTTGGTGGAAGTAGTCTACATAAACATTTGCACCAAGTTTAGCAGTACCAGTTAACGGTATTATTTCATTCATTATTATTTTAAATAAAGTAGATTTTCCTATTCCGTTAGCTCCTATTAAAGCGACTTTTTCACCTCTATATATATTGAAGTTTATATCTTTGAAAAGTATTCTTTCACCATAACCCATAGAAAGATCTTCTACTTGTAAAACATCATTACCACTAGATACAGAAGGACTAAATTGAATGCTAGCTTTTTTTCTAAACACATCAGGTTTATCTAATACATCAACTTTATCTAGCATTTTTTCTTTACTTCTAGCTCTTTTTAAATGTTTTTCTCTTCCGTAAGCTTTTAGTCTATCAATTGATTCTTCTTGTTTTTTAATTTCTTTTTGCTGATCTTCATATCTTTTAACTTCTAACTCTTTTTCTACTTTAGATAATTCTATGAATTTAGAGTAATTTCCATTATATGTTTTAAGCCTTTTATTATGAATTTCGAACACTCTATTTACAACCTGATCTAAGAAATATCTATCATGAGATATGATAATTACTGTTCCTTTATATTGCTTTAAGAAAACTTCTAACCATTCTATAGCATCTGAATCAAGGTGGTTAGTTGGCTCATCTAGAAGTAGAAGTGAAGGATTTTTTAGTAGTAACTTTGAAAGTAAGACTCTTGTTTTTTCTCCTCCAGATAATATATTTATTGGAGTTTCCATGTCAGAATCAGAAAAACCTAGACCTTTCAAAATACCTTTTACTTCTGATTTATAGCCATAACCATTTAGCTCAGAGAAAAGCTCTAGTTTTTGAGAATACTCATTCATCAGTTTATCTAAAATTTTTGAATCAGGATTAGAACCTTCTTCAGCTATTTTAATTTCTAAATCTCTTATATACTTTTCCATATTCATTAAATCAGAAAAAACCTCTAAAACCTCTTCATATATAGTTTTTTCTGATTGGAAATTTGTATTTTGTTCAAGATATCCTATTTCTACACCTTTACCAAGATATATATCTCCGCTATCATATCCATAAATCCCAGAAAGTACTTTAAATAAAGTGGTTTTACCAGTTCCATTTACACCTATAATACCAACCTTATCGCCTTCATTTACAGTGAAGCTAATATTTTCTAATATAGTATCTATTCCAAAACTTTTATTTAAGTTATTGCACGACAAAACAATCATAAAATTATACCTCCTT
Source organism: Paraclostridium benzoelyticum (assembly GCF_001006285.1). Taxonomy (GTDB): domain Bacteria; phylum Bacillota; class Clostridia; order Peptostreptococcales; family Peptostreptococcaceae; genus Paraclostridium; species Paraclostridium benzoelyticum. The sequence continues at coordinate 8,528 of NZ_LBBT01000137.1, read as the reverse complement.
TAAACTATCTAAAATTATAATGTTTTGGTATAATATAATCAAGGATATATGCATTTTGTTAAAAAAATAGCATAATATATAAAACAGGGATAATGAATATATAGGAGGTGATGAGATGAGTAATAAAAATATTTCTATGGCTGTAATAAGAAGATTACCTAAATATCACAGGTACTTAGGAGATTTGTTAGATAGAGATATACAAAGAATATCTTCTAAAGAATTAAGCGATATAATTGGTTTTACAGCATCTCAAATAAGACAAGATTTAAACAACTTTGGTGGATTTGGACAGCAGGGATACGGATATAATGTCGAAGAGTTATATAATGAAATAGGTAAAATATTAGGGTTATCTAGAACTTATAATTCTATAATAATTGGGGCTGGAAACTTAGGACAAGCAATAGCTAATTATGCAGGGTTTACTAAAGCAGGATTTAAGATAAAAGCTTTATTTGATGCAAATCCAAGAATGATAGGATTAAAAATTAGAGATTTTGAAATATTAGATTCTGATGACATCGAGGAGTTCGTAGCTGAAAATGATATCGATATAGCGATATTATGTATACCAAAAAATGGGGCGCAAGAAGTTGTCGATAGATTAGTTAAATCAGGTATAAAGGGAGTTTGGAACTTTGCACCGTTAGATTTAGAAGTACCAAATGATGTTATAGTTGAAAATGTAAACTTAACTGAAAGTTTATTTACTTTATCATATCTTATGAATGAAGATAAATAAATTAAAATAAAAAAACTACCTACAAAGTAGGTAGTTTTTTTATTTTAATTTATTATTATTCTGGTTGTGGAGCATCTACTGGACAAACTCCGTTACAAGCACCACACTCTATACAAGTATCTGCATCTATAACATATTTGTCATCTCCAGCTGATATACAGCTAACTGGGCACTCAGCTTCACAAGCACCACAGCTTATACAAGCATCATTAATTTTGTAAGCCATTTTCAATCTCCTCCTAAAATATGTAAAATTATGTTCATTAGTATTATAACAAAAAAAATTATATATAACAATAATTAGAATGCATACAAAAAAACAAACATATTACATAAACCGATTTATTTTGACAAATAGTATAAGCTATAATATATTTAGGGGTTATTACTTTGGTGGAGGTAGACAAATGAAGAAAAAGATTAATAAAAAAAAGCTATCACTATTAATATCTGGAATAATTATTGTAGTGGTAGTTATTTGTATGCTTATTTTTAAAATTGTTGTAGGAAGTAATAAAATTAAAGATATTAATGAACAATCAAAGAAAGTTGATGAAGTAATAGAGGTAAAAAAGGAAAGTATAACTATTAATTTTGTAGGGGATATAACTATGGGGAACTATAAGGGAGCCTCATATTATGGATCTTTTGATAATGAGTTTGAAAATCAAGGACAAGATTATGGATACTTTTTAAAAAATGTTAAGAAAATTTTTGAGGAGGATGACTTAACAGTAGCAAATTTAGAGGGGCCTTTAACTAGCGCAAGCAAAGCAAAAGTTAAAAAATTTGCGTTTAAAGGAGATCCTTCTTATGTAAATACACTTAAACAAGGTGGAATAGATGCTGTAACATTAGCGAATAATCACTCGGAGGATTATTTTGATGAGGGTATGAAACAAACTAAATTTATATTAAAAGAAAATAATATAGATTATTTTGGCTTAGGAGAGAAAAGCATAGTAGATGTTAAAGGTGTAAAGGTCGGATTATTAGGTTACAATGGTTGGCCTGAAAATTATAATGAAGAATTTTTAAATAATATGAAAAAAGATATACAAAGTGTTAAAAAAGAATCGAATGTAGTATTTGTGTATTTCCATTGGGGAACAGAGCGACAATATTATCCGGATCAAGTTCAAAAAGATCTTGCGCATTTTGCTATAAATAATGGAGCTGATGGGGTGTTAGGAAGTCATCCTCATGTTATGCAAGGAATAGAAGAATATAAAGGCAAGTATATTGCATATAGCCTAAGTAATTTCTGTTTCGGAGGTAATAAAAACCCTCAAGATAAAGATACTTTTATATACAAACAAACGTTTAAATTTGAAGATAATAAACTTATAAGTATAAATAAGCCTGAAATTATACCTTGTTCTATATCATCTGAAGGTAATGTTAATAACTATCAACCAACACCACTAAATGGAACAGAATCAGATAGAGTAAAAAATAAATTAAAAAATATAAGTGAAGGCTTAAATAAATAGATTATAAAAAAACTTATTTAATTATTGGATTTTTTCAAAATTAAATAAGTTTTTTAAATTAGGAAAACTCTTTCAAAAATATGTTTAACTATTAACAATGAATGGTATATATAAAAAGGATTACCATAAAAATATATTTAGGGGGATGTAATTTATGTCTTGTGTTAGTTGTAAAATGTGCGAAAGTGCAGATAAAAGGTTAGAAAGTTTTGTAGCGTCGAAGGATGTTGAAACGGCATTCCATAGAACTGAAGATCAAAAAATTAAATGTGGTTTTGGACTTCAAGGTGTATGTTGTAGATTATGTGCAAATGGTCCATGTAGAATAACACCTAAATCTTCAAGGGGAATTTGTGGAGCAGATGCTGATACAATAGTTGCTAGAAACTTTTTAAGAGCAGTTGCAAGTGGAGCTGCATGTTATCTGCATGTTGTTGAAAATACAGCTAGAAACTTGAAAAAGTTAGGTGAAAATAAAGGAATAATAAAGGGAGAAAAGACAATAGATGAATTAGCTGATATATTTGGAGTTGAAGCTAATGATAGACATGAAAAATGTATAAAAGTTGCACAAAAAGTTCTAGATGATTTATATAAAGCTAGAGATGAAAAAATGGAGTTAGTAGAGAAAATAGCATATGCTCCAAGAGTTAATAAGTGGAGAGAAATAGGTATAATGCCAGGAGGAGCTAAATCAGAAGTTTTTGATGCAATCGTTAAGTCATCTACAAATTTAAATAGTGACCCTGTTGATATGCTTATAAACTGTTTAAACTTGGGAATATCTACTGGATTATATGGACTTACACTAACTAATCTTTTAAACGATGTTATTTTAGGAGAGCCAGTTATAAGAACTGCACCTGTAGGATTTAGAGTTATAGATAAAGATTATATAAATATAATGATAACAGGACATCAACATTCAACATTTGCTCACTTCCAGGATAGATTGAAAGATGAAGATGTTGTTAAATTGGCAAAAGAAGCAGGAGCAAAAGGATTTAGATTGGTTGGATGTACTTGTGTAGGGCAAGATTTACAGTTAAGAGGGGAGCACTATCAAGATGTATTTGCAGGTCATGCTGGAAATAACTTTACAAGTGAGGCTGTTCTTTCTACAGGAGCAATAGACATGATTGCATCTGAATTTAACTGTACTATACCAGGTATAGAGCCTATAGCAGATAAATATAAAGTAAAAATGGTTTGTTTAGATGATGTAGCTAAAAAAGTTAATGCAGAATATGTACCGTTTGATAGAGAAAATATAGAATCAATTTCAGAAAAATTAATAAATGAAGCCTTAATAAGTTATAAATCAAGAAGAGGCGAAGTTGAAATAGACATACCTAGTGACCACGGACATGATGTTTCATTAACAGGTGTAAGTGAGAAGAACTTAAAAGCATTCTTAGGGGACTCATGGAAACCTCTTATAAACTTAATTGCAGAAGGTAAAATAAAAGGAATAGCAGCGGTTGTTGGATGTTCAAATATGACGGCAAAAGGACATGATGTATTTACTGTAGAATTAACTAAAGAGCTTATAAAAAGAGATATAATCGTTTTATCTGCAGGATGTTCTACCGGAGGATTAGAAAATGTTGGATTAATGTCTCCTGGAGCTGAAGAATTAGCAGGTGAAAATTTAAAAGAAGTTTGCAAATCTTTAGGAATACCACCAGTATTGAACTTTGGACCATGTTTAGCTATAGGAAGACTTGAAATAGTTGCCACTGAAATTGCTAAAGAATTAGGAATAGATATACCTCAGCTTCCACTAATTTTATCTGCACCTCAATGGTTAGAAGAACAAGCTTTAGCAGATGGAGCATTTGGATTAGCTTTAGGATTACCTCTTCACTTAGCATTACCACCATTTATAACAGGTGGTAAATTAGTTACACAAGTTTTAACTGAAGGATTAAAGGATATAACTGGAGGGCATGTTATAGTTGATTCAGAGGTTGTATCTTCAGCTGATACATTAGAAAAAATAATTATAGATAGAAGAGAAAAATTAGGCTTAAAGGATGTGGAATGTTATGCATAGGATTCTAATTAATAAAGAATTATGTACCGGATGTAAGAGTTGTGTTTTAGCATGCATGTTAAGAAACGATTTACAAAAAGATATATACTCTTTAGATTTAGAAGACCTAGATAACGAAAGTAGAAACCATATAGAGTTAAATAAATTTAATAATCCAATTCCTATTATTTGTAGACATTGTGAAACTCCAGAGTGTGTACTTACATGTATGAGTGGAGCTATGACAAAAAATAAAGAAACTGGAATAGTAAGTTATGACAAAGATAGGTGTGGAGTTTGTTATATGTGCGTTATGGCATGCCCATATGGACTTTTAAAGCCTGACGATAAAACAAAACAAACTATTTTAAAATGTGATATGTGTGAAAGTATAGGATATCCCAAGTGTGTAGCTAATTGTCCAACTGGAGCAATAACGCTACAAGAGGAGGTAAAAAATGAATTATGTAGTTCTGGGTGCTAGTGCGGCAGGCATTAACGCTATAAAAGTATTAAGGGAGTTAGATGAAAAAGCTAATATAACATTAATATCAAAAGATGAACACATTTACTCAAGATGTATGTTGCATCATATTATATCTGAACATAGAACATTAGATAGCTTAAACTTTGTAGAAACTAAATTTGATGAAAAATATAATATAAGTTGGAAAAACTCATGCACTGTAAATAATATAGATATAGAAAATAAAGAAGTATATATACTAGAGACTGGTGAAAAAGTTAAATATGATAAACTATTAATTGCAACAGGGGCATCATCAGCTATGCCTCCTATAAAAAACTTAAAGAAAGCAAAACATGTGTATGGACTTAGAAATATAGAAGATGCTTATGAAATAAAAGAAAAAGCAAAAAAATGTAAAAAAATAGCCATACTAGGGGCTGGGCTTGTAGGAATAGATGCTCTTATAGGATTATTAGAATATAAAAATTTAGATATATCTGTAATATATAGAGAACCTTTTATACTAAATAGGCAGTTAGATGAATACGCTGCATCGGTATATGAAAATAAATTTAAAGAATTAGGTGTGAAATTCTTTAAGGGTGCAAGTGTTAATGAAATTTGCATAGATAATAATGAAAATATAATTGGAGTAGTATTAGATGATGAAACTTATATAGAATGTGATATGGCAATCGTAGCAACAGGGGTTATCCCAAATGCTGAATTTATAAATAAAGAGTTTATAAGTTATGATAGAGGAATAATCATAGATGAGAATTGCAAAACTACTGCAAAAGACATATTTGCGGCAGGTGATGTTGTTGGGAAAAATGCAATTTGGCCTTTAGCTGTGAAGCAAGGAATAGTAGCTGCCTATAATATGGCTGGAAGAGAAGAAAAAATAGATGATTCATTTGTATATAGAAACACAATGAATTTTTTAGGAATACCTACAGTTTCGCTAGGTATAATTGATATGGAAGAAGACTGTATCGTAAATGTTAGAAAAGATGAAACAGGGTATAAAAAGTTTATAATAAAAGATAATGTTATTAAAGGAGTAATAGTTCAAGGTGATATATCTTATGTAGGGGCTCTTACTCATTTGATAAAAAATAATATAGAAATACCAGATTTAGAAAAAAGAATTTTTGAAATAGGATATGCAGATTTCTTTTCTGTTAAAGGAAATGGAGAGTTTTGCTATAATATATAATTAAGGGAGTGTCTCAAAATAGTATAGTGTGAAAGAATGAATATAAGTTTTGATCCTAAAGCTGAAAAGATGCTTTGAAAGTCGCTAAAACTTATATTTATTCTATCCCTACTTATTTTGAGACACTCCTTTTTAAATATATATTATAGGAGTGTAAATATGAAGGTTTATGCATTAGTAGGAGAGAGTGGTTCTGGAAAAAGTTATAAAGCATTAGAGTTAGCCTATGAAAAAAATATAAACTATATAATAGATGATGGAATTTTAATTTTTAAGAATAAAATAATTGCTGGAATATCGGCAAAACAAGCAAGTACCAAAATTCAGGCAGTTAAAAGAGCTATATTTCACGATGAAAACCATAGAAATGAAGTGAAATTTAAAATAGTGGAAGAAAATATAGAGTCTATTTTAATAATAGGAACATCAGATAAAATGGTAAACCAGATAGCTAGTAAATTAAATTTAGGGAAAATATATAAAACTGTTTATATAAATGAAATATCGACACAAGAAGAAATAGATATTGCAAAAGAGTGGAGGAGTAAAGGAAATCACATAATACCACTTCCGACATTAGAAGTTAAATCTATTGCTAGTGGGCTGAGTATCAATCCAATTAAAAAGTTATTTAAAAGAGAAAATAAGGAATCTATATTAGTTGAAAAAACTATCATTAGGCCGACTTTTAGCTATATGGGAAATTTTTATATTAAAAAAAATGCAATAAATCAAATAATATTTTTTGAACTATCAAAATTTGATTACATAAGCAAAATTAATTCAGTAAAATTTAACAATAAAAAAGGAAATTTAGAAATATTTATTATTTTAGAATTAGATTTATTTAACTGTATTGAGACTATATTTAAGCTTCAAGAACATATAATAAAGGCATTGTATGATGTTACTTTAATAAATGTAAGTAGGCTTGATATAAGACTGAACAAGATAAAAAGTGTTAAATAAAAAACTAATAGAAATTTTATACAAATAAATAAAAAACTGTGCTATAATCAAACTGTAAGTAAGGGAAATCATTTTCCGACAAACAATAAAGGGGATTTAAAAAATTAAAATATTTTTAAGGGGGCTTTTAAAATGGCTGAAAAAACTTTAAATGTTCTAGAGATAGCAAGATCTCAAGTAAAAACTGCTTGCGATAAATTAGGGGCAGATCCAGCAGTATATGAAATATTAAAAAATCCAATGAGAGTGTTAGAAGTATCATTCCCAGTTAAAATGGATGATGGGACTGTAAGAACATTTACAGGATATAGATCACAACATAATAATGCTTGTGGACCATTTAAAGGAGGATTAAGATTCCATCCAGCAGTTTGTATGGACGAGGTTAAAGCTTTATCTACTTGGATGACTTTCAAGTGTTCAGTAGTAGGAATACCTTATGGTGGAGGTAAAGGTGGTATGGCCATCGATCCTACAGAATTCTCTCAAGCTGAGTTAGAAAGAATATCTAGAGGATTTGCTAAGTCAATAGCTCCAATAATAGGAGAAAAAGAAGATATACCAGCTCCAGATGTTAATACAAATGGACAAATAATGGCTTGGATGGTTGATGAGTATGCAAATGTTACAGGGGAATTCCAACCAGGAGTATTTACTGGAAAACCAGTTGATTTCTACGGATCTTTAGCTAGAAATGAAGCTACAGGATATGGAGTTGCTACAATTGCAATGGAAGCAGCTAAGAAAAAAGGAATAGATGTATCTAATGTTACTGTAGGACTTCAAGGATTTGGTAATGTTGGAAGCTTCGCTGGTATGTACATAGATGAAGCAGGAGCTAAAGTAATATATGTAGAAGACCATACAGGAACTATATATAATAAAGATGGAATAGATATGAAAGCTTTAATGGCTTACAATAAAGAACATAGATGTATAAAAGGATTCCCTGGTGCAGAAGCTGTTGACCAAAGTGTAATAACTGCAGAAGTTGACGTATTAATGCCTTGTGCACTAGAAAATCAAATAACTTCAGCAAATGCTGGAGATATAAAAGCTAAAATAGTATGTGAAGGAGCTAATGGACCAACTACTCCAGAAGCAGATAAAATACTATTTGAAAAAGGAATAACTTTAGTACCAGATATATTAGCTAATAGTGGTGGAGTTACAGTTTCTTACTTTGAATGGGTTCAAAACTTAATGAGATACAACTGGAGTTTTGACGAAGTTCAAGAAAAACAAAGAGCTTTAATGAAAAAAGCATTTGAAGAAATATGGACATTAGCAGGAGACCATAATGTTGAAATGAGAACAGCTGCATACATGATGTCAATTAAGAGAATAGCTGATGCTATGAAATTAAGAGGATGGTATACAGAAGCTCCTGTTAAAGAAGATGCTAAAAAAGAAGCTACATCTTTAGCTTAATAAATAAGAATAAAATAAGTAAAATTTAGAATAAAAAAAGTGTACATCTTTTCAGTATAAAACTGATTAAATGTACACTTTTATTTTATGCAAAAAATAAAAAAAGCATATAAAAAAATTTATATACTAGATATAAAAATTTGCATGCTAATATATGCTAAAATATC
>NZ_LBBT01000136.1 GCF_001006285.1 Paraclostridium benzoelyticum | reverse complement strand
CGGAGGTGTAAGTGCAGCAATGTATGTAGCTTACCGATACTAATAGATCGAGGACTTGACCAAGATTATTTAATCTTACAAATGTTATTCAGTTTTTAGAGTACTAACTCAAAATATATGCGGGTGTAGCTCAATGGTAGAGTTCCGGCCTTCCAAGCCGGCTGTGAGGGTTCGATCCCCTTCACCCGCTCCAAATAAAGATTATGTGGTTATTATAGCAAAGAGGATACACCTGTTCCCATTCCGAACACAGAAGTTAAGCTCTTTAGCGCCGATGGTACTTGGTGGGAAGCTGCCTGGGAGAGTAGGACGTAGCCGCGTAATCTTTTTTTATTTTACGTGGATTTGTGGTGGTTGATATTTAGTTTGCGCTTGGGTCATAAAGCTGAAAAGATGCTTTGAATGACCACTACGCTGCAAACTAAATATCAACCACTTTTTGTTGTGAAAAATAAAGAAGGATTACGCTTGTACGATATGGGATTAAATAATAAGAAAAGATGCTTTGAATGACCACTGCATTGCAAACTAAATATCAACCACTTTTTGTTGTATAAAATAAAAAGAGAATTACCTAGTTATGATATGAAATAAGGAGATAATAGAAGATAAACAAGAACAAATGGTTAATATAGGTAAAAACTATTGGTTTTAAGTTTAAAATAGATAAAAACTATTGGAAATGAATTGTCTAATGATGGTAAAATTTAAGAGTATAACAAATCAGGAGGGGAATTATGAAGAAAATTTTATTATTATGTAGTATGCTTCTAGTGGTAACGTTATCTCTAGTTGGATGTGGTAGCAAAGATAAAGAATCTGCTGAAGGTGAAAAGAAATATAATTACTATACAGCAGACCAATTAAAAGAAGCAATAGAAAGTAAAAAAGATATTACACTTGTAGATATACAACCTAAAGAAGACTATGATAAGCATCATATAGAAGGTACTATTCCTACTTATGCTTATCCAGCAGAAAAGGATGAAGAGAAAGCTAAGATAGATACAGTTTTACCTAAGTTAGAAGAAAATGATAATCCTATAATAGTTGTATGCCCAGGTGGTGGAAGTGGAGCTAAAAACACAATAAACTATTTAGAATCTAAAGGGATAAAATCAGACAGAATGTTTATATTAGAAAAGGGTCAAAAAGGATGGCCTTATAGAGAATTATTAGAAAAATAAATTTTAAAGCTATCTATATTATAGGTAGCTTTTTTAAGCTTAACTGAATTATACTTATTGAAGGCTTATTAACAATATATAAAATTTACTTTTAGTAATACACCATGTTCTTAGTATGAAGCTGATTTAAATTATTATAAATTAAATTAAATAAGTT
>NZ_LBBT01000135.1 GCF_001006285.1 Paraclostridium benzoelyticum | reverse complement strand
GTGGACCTTTAGCTCAGTTGGTTAGAGCGCCCGGCTCATAACCGGTAGGTCCGGGGTTCGAGTCCCTGAAGGTCCACCATTTTTTGTTTGAAATATTATTTATTAGATATCGAGGTGTAGCGCAGTTTGGTAGCGCACGTGGTTTGGGACCATGGGGCCGGGGGTTCGAGTCCCTCCACCTCGACCAATATATGGTGGGTATAGCTCAGTTGGTTAGAGCGCCAGATTGTGGCTCTGGAGGTCGTGAGTTCGACTCTCATTATCCACCCCAATAAGGCGACATAGCCAAGTGGTAAGGCAGTGGACTGCAACTCCTTGATCCCCAGTTCGAATCTGGGTGTCGCCTCCATAAAAAGTGGCGGAACTGGCAGACGCACAGGACTTAAAATCCTGCGGGACTTACCTCTCGTACCGGTTCGATTCCGGTCTTCGGCACCATTTTAATAAAACATCGCGGGGTGGAGCAGTTGGCAGCTCGTCGGGCTCATAACCCGAAGGTCGCAAGTTCGAGTCTTGCCTCCGCAACCATTAAAATTTTATAAGGCCCATTGGTCAAGCGGTCAAGACACCGCCCTTTCACGGCGGTAACAGGGGTTCGATTCCCCTATGGGTCACCAATTAAATATGCGGGTGTAGCTCAATGGTAGAGTTCCGGCCTTCCAAGCCGGCTGTGAGGGTTCGATCCCCTTCACCCGCTCCAGAATAAACATGGGACTATAGCTCAGCTGGGAGAGCACCTGCCTTACAAGCAGGGGGTCACAGGTTCGAGCCCTGTTAGTCCCACCAATTGCGGCCTGGTAGTTCAGCTGGTTAGAATGCCAGCCTGTCACGCTGGAGGTCGAGGGTTCGAGTCCCTTCCAGGTCGCCAAAATAATTAAATACGCGGGAATATGGCTCAGTTGGTAGAGCAATTGACTGTTAATCAATGGGTCACAGGTTCGAGTCCTGTTATTCCCGCCAATATGCTAGTGTGGCTCAACGGTAGAGCAGCTGACTTGTAATCAGCAGGTTGTAGGTTCGATTCCTATCACTAGCTCCAACGTGGAGGATTTCCCGAGCGGCCAAAGGGGGCAGACTGTAAATCTGTTGTCACTGACTTCGGTGGTTCGAATCCACCATCCTCCACCAACTTAATAATTTGCGCGGATGTGGCGCAATTGTACTATGCGGGAATAGTTCAGTGGTAGAGCGCAACCTTGCCAAGGTTGAAGTCGCGAGTTCGAATCTCGTTTCCCGCTCCAAATAAAAAATGTGGGTGCATAGCTCAGCTGGATAGAGCAACGCCCTTCTAAGGCGTGTGTCCGGGGTTCGAATCCCTGTGCGCTCACCACATTCATAGGGGATTCGCCAAGTCGGTAAGGCATAGCACTTTGACTGCTACATGCGTAGGTTCGAGTCCTGCATCCCCTGCCAAGTAAATAAAATGATCCATTAGCTCAGTCGGTAGAGCACCTGACTTTTAATCAGGGTGTCCCGCGTTCGAGTCGCGGATGGATCACCAATGGAGAGGTGTCCGAGTGGTTTAAGGAGCTGGTCTTGAAAACCAGTGATTCCGAAAGGGACCGTGGGTTCGAATCCCACCCTCTCCGCCAAATGCCCAGATAGCTCAGTCGGTAGAGCAGGGGACTGAAAATCCCCGTGTCGGTGGTTCGATTATAGCTTAGTTGGCTAGAGCGTTCGGTTCATACCCGAAAGGTCACAGGTTCGACTCCTGTTACCGCTACCAATATAAAAACAAATGTGGACCTTTAGCTCAGTTGGTTAGAGCGCCCGGCTCATAACCGGTAGGTCCGGGGTTCGAGTCCCTGAAGGTCCACCATTTTTTGTTTGAAATATTATTTATTAGATATCGAGGTGTAGCGCAGTTTGGTAGCGCACGTGGTTTGGGACCATGGGGCCGGGGGTTCGAGTCCCTCCACCTCGACCAAAATTATGGTGGGTATAGCTCAGTTGGTTAGAGCGCCAGATTGTGGCTCTGGAGGTCGTGAGTTCGACTCTCATTATCCACCCCATAAAAGTTGATCCATTAGCTCAGTCGGTAGAGCACCTGACTTTTAATCAGGGTGTCCCGCGTTCGAGTCGCGGATGGATCACCATTTTTTTATATATTGAAAAATGGCGACATAGCCAAGTGGTAAGGCAGTGGACTGCAACTCCTTGATCCCCAGTTCGAATCTGGGTGTCGCCTCCAATATAATGCGCCTATAGCTCAACTGGATAGAGTGTCTGACTACGAATCAGAAGGTTAGGGGTTCGAGTCCCTTTGGGCGCACCATAAACAAATATCCGGGATTATAGCTCAGCTGGGAGAGCACCTGCCTTACAAGCAGGGGGTCACAGGTTCGAGCCCTGTTAATCCCACCAGTGCAAAACATCTAATTTAAATAAATTAGATGTTTTTTTATTGTCAATTTTAACAAAGCTTTATCTATTGTCAAAATAAGATTAAAGATGTAATATATACATTAAAAAGATATAGAGCAGGTATATATAAAGTTATTTTTGGCAAGATTCTAGGTATATAATAAATTTATTGGAGGGATTTTTATGCCTAGAAAAAGAACTTTAAAATATGATATAGAGAATAAAAAAATTATAAAAGAAATAAAAGCAGCACAATTAGAAATTAAACATGCTGAGAATTTTTTTCAATTTGTAAGCGATCCAGAATTAGTTGATGTAGCTATATACGATTTAGAGGCTAAAAAATCAAAATATTCATACCTAATAAGGGTTGCAAAAGAAAAAGGAATTAAAAATTCTTTGGAAGACTGTTTAATTGAATCGTTGGCTAAATAATTAATACAGAATGAGGAGAATTATATATGTACATATTGTTCGGTAATGAAATTGTAGATAGTGAAGAAATTAAATCATTAATAGAGAATGAAAGTCCATTTAGAGTTGATAAAGATTTAAGCAAAGGATCTAAAAGAGAAGATACTATTGCATTTCAAATTAGTGTAGATATTGAAGAATTAAATGGAATAATAAAAGAAGAATATGAATTAAGCGAAATGGAAACAGAAGATTTGTTTGATGAATATATGACTTTAACAGATGAAATTGGTGTGGATTTAGAGGAATTAATGCCAGAAGGAGCTATTCTTAATGCAAGATCTTACAAGTGGGATAACTCCGAAGATAGAATAAAAGCAGTTGTAGCAATAACTCATGAAGAAGTTGGAGAAATGAAATTAAGAGATATAACTAAAAGATTATTAAGTCAAGTTGATTAATTTATAAATTTAACAATTAAAGTGGTCTATGATTTTAAATGACTACTTTAATTATGCTATTATGTTTTTTACATATAAAATAACATAATTTTAAAAACACATAAATTATGTGTAAATTTCAACATAAAACTTAATAAACATAAAAAAATAAAATTAAATTTTAAAAAAGTGTTGACGATGTTAAATTAAGGTGGTATAGTATTACTTGTCCTTAAGAAAAGGGCAAAACAAAAATGAACTTTGAAAATTAGGTGGTATAGTATTACTTGTCCTTAAGAAAAGGGCAAAACAAAAATGAACTTTGAAAATTAAACAGTAGGTTAATTATATAAATTCTTTTTTAAAAGAATTAAACACAAACAACCAAGCCAGATATTCAGATAATGATTAGCTGAGCGATGGACAA